>JBDRCB010000001.1:0-2529 GCA_043822125.1 archaeon
AAACTCTTAATTCCAGCAATCCATTAACAGCCTTGCCGTTTTCTTTTGTTGCTTCAATCTCAACTAAAACTTCTTTCCCAGGAGCTGTCTCTGTCTGCTGATTTTTTAGTTCTACTTTTATTAAGTCTGTAATTTGAAATTTATCTGTCAATTGTGATTCAGCACCAAGAGAAATTTTTATTTTGCAGGTTCCTGTAGACTTTCCGATAAAACTTTGTATTAAAGGCATATATGGTTCTCTCTTTTTTTCATCACCAGCAGACAGAATAAGATATTCCTTATAAACCTCAGTCTCAATTCCATTGCAAATCAACCTCATTGTAAAAAGTTCACTCATGTCTGTAAGGGTTGTTATCTTTACAGGAATACTCATTGTATCACCAAGATTGTAAAGCCCCTTCGGCTGTTGAGTCACAAGAACTTCTGCAGATGCAAATGACGCGAACAGTGTTATAAAAAATAATATCAGTATTAGTTTCCTCATTTCAAATTTTAATGGGATGATTATTTATAAACTTTCTTGTGAATTTTGATTAAGTTTAAAAATATGATTTGGTTTATGAAAGCATGAAAAAAATGAGAGTGACGCCGTGGGAAGTTGAGGGTGACGTTGACTACGAGAGGCTAATCAAGGAGTTTGGACTGGAAAAAATTAATGAAGGGATTTTAGAGAGAATAAATAAGCATGCTGGCGAATTGCATTTTATGTTAAAGAGGAAAATTTTCTTTGCTGGAAGAGATTTGAAATGGATTTTAGATGAATATGATAAAGAAAACAGTTTTTTTCTTTATACCGGGAGAGGACCTTCAGGACCGATTCATTTGGGGCATTTAGGAGTTTGGGTTTTTACAAAATGGCTGCAGGAAAAATTCGGAGCGGAATTGTGGTTCCAGTGGACAGATGATGAAAAATTTCTACTTGGAAAAAAAGATTCATTTCAGGAAATTGAAAAAATAATGTATGAAAATATGCTTGATGTAATTGCATTGGGATTTGACCCTGAAAAAACTCATTTTTTGGTTGATACTAAAAACGCCAACTTAATGTATAAGGAAGCTTGTAGAGTCGCCAAGAAAATTACCTATTCTATGGTTAAATCTTCTTTCGGAATGAATGAAAGTTCCAATGTTGGAATGATTTTTTTTACATCTGTTCAGGCAGTTCCTGCATTTTTGCCCTCGGTGCTGAGAGGAAGAAAAATTCCGTGCCTGATTCCGCATGCTGTTGACCAAGACCCGCATTTTAGATTAACTAGAGATATTCTTCCTAAACTTGGATATTACAAGCCTGCGAGCATACAAAGTTCTTTTCTTCCCCCACTTACAGGAATTAAAGGAAAAATGAGCAGTTCTAATCCTGAAAAAAATATTACCATATTAACAACAGACTCTCCAAAAGAAGTTGAAAACAAAATCAAAAAATACGCCTTTTCAGGAGGGCAGAAAACCACTAAAGAGCATAGAGAAAAAGGGGGAAATCCCAACGTGGATGTTTCATACCAATATTTAAGGATGTTTTTTGAACCAGACGACGAAAAACTGAAAAAAATTCACGACAATTACAAGTCAGGAAAATTGTTAACAGGAGAACTAAAAGAAATTTTAATTGAAAAGATAAATAATTTTTTAAAAGAACACCAGAAAAAAAGGGAGCTAGCAAGAAATCAAATCGATAAATTCTTGTATAAGACTTAATAAGCTTTGTAAAAAAACCTAATTAAGCTAATGATCTAACTTCTTTTATGAATTCTCTAGCTTTTGAAGGCAATTTATGAAAGTTTTTTCGTGCATCTCCAATTTCAGTCCCATGTTTTGTTGGCCCAATATTCCATGAAGCCAACATATTTTCCTCGTGAAGTTTTAATTTATAATGTGGAAGGTAATGCCCTTTTATCCTTTTGTAAAGATACCAAGTTCCAACATTTACATTTATGTAAGGATTGAATAAATCCTCTATTTTGAATTGCTTCGAAGGACTCAAAGAATTCCATTCCTCTAAAACAATTGGAGTTATCTGCATCAATCCCATCGCTTTTGTATCTTCACGATAAGCGCCAGGGTCACCTTTAGATTCTGCATAAATTATTTTTTCTACCAAGGTTTTCCTCGGACTCGCCCACACTTCACCTAACGGAAAAATCAAACTTCCAAGTACATAAATACCACCTACCCTCAAAAATTGTCTTCGATTCATCATTTTCAATTTAAAAAATTTTAACGACATAATCGTCAGTATTTTTAAGGTTTTCGTTGATTAATTTTATAAACCTATTCTTCCTTTAGTAACCATGAGAATACTCTTACTGCACTGCGATTACATTAAATTTAAACCTCTAAAAAAGGCACTGAAAAATATTGGAGATTTATCTGAAAAAGAAAAAAAGGGGGAAGAAATTAAAGAGGCTCTTGTTGTTCTGACATCAGTAGAGAAAAATGACTCAGATATAAAAAAAGTTGTGGAAGAGTATGCCAAAAATATAACAGAGGTTGCTCAGCAGGTTAAGACAAAAAACATTGTTTTATATCCTT
>JBDRCB010000002.1:0-2415 GCA_043822125.1 archaeon
CAAATCCAACTGGTAATGAAAGAGGGTATAAAATAGATTTTTTGAAATTGTGTGAAATACTGATAAAACAAGAGTGGTTAAGTTTAGAGAATATTGAAAATATAGTGTCAGTAGTGTCAGAGTGTAAGTATAATAAGGAAACAATAAGGGAATGGTTTTCTGACACCTTTCTGACACCTGACACCTTAAGCAATAATTCTTCTGACACTCTGACAGACACTACACCTAATAATGGCTTATTCAATGATTCAGGAATAGGAGCAAGACAATGAAAAATTATGATATAATCTCTTTTTGTTGGACTTGCCAGGGATTAAGGAAAATGGTTAATGTGACAGAGTTCTCAAATAAGTTCTGCGGGTTCTGTGAATGTTGTGGATGTTCAATAACTAAATCAAAAAACATAAAAGAAAATGACATTTGAAAGACAAAAATACATCTCTGCTTACAATAAAAATCGTTATAATAATGATAGTAAGTTTCGATTGAAAGTTATCAGTTCTGTTAAACAAAGTTTCAAAAAAAGGTCTGCTATTTGGAGAGCAGATGGTTTGTGTGCTTCTTGCGGTAGAGAAAGAATAAATAAAAAATTTGTGAATTGTGAAAGATGTCGTGGGAAAGCAATGGAATCTCATAAGCGATTATCTAAGAATCGTAGAGAAAGAGGTTTATGTTTTAAATGTGGAAGAGAAAGAAAAGATAAAGAATTTTCTTTATGTGAGAAATGCAGAAAAAGGAAGCAAGAAGGAGAAATTAAAGTAAAACAAAATATTACAGAATTGAAAAGGAGGTTAAAATAAAATGGAATCAGAAGATATGGAACAGCTGAAAGAACTAACTGCTGATTTGTTTGAATATCCTGAGTGTAAAAAGACTGAAATTTATCTTGCATTTCAATTAGGGTTTTGTATATCGAGATGGATGATAGCCACTAAAGAAAAAAACAAAAAATGAAAATTAATTTATCAGAAGAACAGATGAAGAACTTAATCCAGTTAGCAAACGAATATAAGTTTAAATCTGAATTTAAAAAAATCAAGAATGAAACAGATTTTGTAAAAATTGGAAGAAATTATATCTTGATAATAAAACCTTTTTTGATTTTTGCAAGTTTTAAGGATGAGATGTTCAAAGAGTTTTTTAAAAAAATAATTGATAATGAAGAGCTGAACACACTTCCAGATGAACTGAATGTGTTTGATAAACCTGAAGTAAGCAATTATACAAAGGGCGAAACAAGAGAGCGAATCACAGGAATTGTAAGCAAAAATCTGAAAACTTTTGAAGAATTAAACTCTCTAATTTTAGTTTTAGAATCTGAATTTAAAGAAAATGTTGATAACACAAATTATTAAATTGAAACTGCAAGAGAATTTAAGTCGGGGGAATTTGGGAGATGAAATCTCTCATTCCCTTTCTTTTTTGGACTTGCTTAGTTGGTTATCTATTAAAGAAAACTTTGAATTAGAGACAAAACAAATATTCCAGAATTGGAAGAATCTCTATAAAATTTACTTTGAAGAAAGTTTGTTTGAAACAATAAAACAGATTTCAGGAAATCAGGTCTGTTCTCTTGAAGAATTAAGCAACATAATAAAAAAAGAAAGTATCCAAATGGAGACTTTTAATAAAAAATTTAAAGAAATTTATAACTCAGATTTTAATGTTCAGACTTCAAAAATATTTTTTATCAAAATCAAAAACAAATATTCACAATCATTACATATTTATCTAAATAAAGAAATAATCCCTGAAATTGTTGAAGCTCCTAAGAGGATTAGGGGAGATATTGCATACATAGAGGACTAAATGAAAAAAGTAACATTAAGCAAATCAATAAAGCAAATAACCTTTCGGCACATGTCAAGTTACTCGGTCGTCAATGATAGCCGAGGATGGATTCATCTATACGAGATTATTAATATTTTGAGTTCTGTAATTCCTGAAGAAGAGATTAAAAAAGAATACAAAGACTATGAAGAGATAAAAGGGATAATGATTAGATTCGGAAAAAAAGTTTATTACATTAATCATTATTTTTCATTAATAAAAGATTCAGATTTTAAAAATTCAAATGTGTGGAATGAATCTTATAGAAACTTTTTAATTGCACTTTCAGACATTCCAGTAATTCATTCAAAAATACTAAGATTTTTTAGTTATTTGATTGACAAGACTTCTCTAACAAACGAGACAATTCCTTCTGAATATATTGCCCAGGCAAAAGCGGACTTAATCAAATTTGAAAGTGAATCAGATATGGAAAAGAAATTTTTGGAAAGAAGAAAACAATATTTTGAAAATAAATTAACAGAAAAAGAATATGATAATCAAACAAATTGAAGGGACTTATAAATTACAGGCAGGAGGCGAAGGGCATACTTTAATAATTGGTCAGACAGGAGCAACTAAATC
>JBDRCB010000003.1:0-18921 GCA_043822125.1 archaeon
GAAGAATTGCCTGAAACAGAAAGAACATATTATAGATTGACTCAGTTAGGATATGTATTTCAGGATTATGCTTTAATGAATGAAATGAGTGCATTAGAAAATGTTTATGTTTTATCTTTAATGGAAGGAAAATCAAAAAAAGAATCCATTGCAACAGCTAAGGAAGCATTAGAAAATGTTGGTTTAGATGGGAAAGGAAACAGAATACCTGATGAGCTTTCAGGTGGAGAAAAACAAAGGGTTGCTATTGCAAGAGCTATTTCAAAGAAACCTGCGATTTTATTTGCAGACGAACCATGTGCTAATTTAGACACACATACTTCTGAACAAGTTTTGGAAGTTTTTAAAAATCTTAATAAAAAATTCGGACAAACAATTGTTATGGTTACACATGAAGAATGGCACTTAAAATATGTTTCAAGAATTATTAAATTAGCAGATGGGAAAATAATCAGTGATAAGAAAGTGAAAAAATAATTTATTTAATCTTCCACTTCCCGTTCTCCTGTACAATTTTTCTGTCAATAATTATCTTTGCATTTCGCATATCTTTTACAATATCCCAGTGTATTGCAGAATCATTCCCTCCGCCGTTCTCTTTGTATGCCTGCCCGAGAGCGAGATGAATTGTTCCGTCTATTTTTTCGTCAAATAAAAGGTTTTTAGTAAACTTGTTTATTTTTGGATTGCAACCAATTCCAAATTCTCCTACATAAGAAGCATTCTCGTCGGTGTTTATCATTTCTTTCAGGAAATCCTCGTTCTTTGTCGCACTTGCCTCAATAACTTTTCCATTTTCAAATTTCAAAAAAATATCTGTAACTTCTTTCCCTGATTCAATTGCAGGATAATCAAATTTTATCCAGCCGTTCAGACTTTCACGGACAGGAGCCATGAAAATTTCTCCTCCAGGCATATTGTCTTCGCCTTTATCTGCAACTGCATTTTTTCCAGCAATTGAGAATTTCAAATCAACTCCTTCTCCGAACAAATGAACATTTTTTCCTCTTTCAAAGATACTTTTTATTTTGTCAATCTGCTTTCCTAATTTTTTCCAGTCCTGCAGACAAGAGGAGTAAACAAAATTTTCATATTCTGTTAAACTCATTTCTGCCTCTTGTGCTAAAGCATAAACAGGATATGCAATTGTGCACCGATGGATTTTATCCTTTTCATTACAAATATATGTGCTGATAGGATGAATTATTTTCTGCCGTGCTGTTATTTTTTTAGAATCGCAGTTTGTCAGTTCTCTTGTATTAATATCTGAAATAACTCCAATATATTTATCTGCTTTCTTGACTGTCTCCATCCATTCTTCTGGAAATCTCTCTATCTGTTCTTTATTCGCATAATTGTAAAAAAAATCAGAAACATCAGGGAGATGGAACCTTACAATCGGGTGTGCTTTCTGCAAAATTATCTCTTTGTAAAGTTCGACGAGAAAAGGAATCGCCTCACTTCTTCCTGAAATAATTACTTTTTCTCCTGGTTTTACAAATACAGAATATCTCACTGCGAGCTGTGCAAGTTTTCTTGTTCTAATATCTACAGGCATTTTAAAATCCAGAATAAGGTTTCTGTGGCACCACCACCTCAGGAAAACATTAAACTTTTAATTTAAATAAATTTCTATTCTTCGATTCTGCTCACTCCATTTTCTTTTTTTAATCTAATAACATTCTCCACAAAACTTTCAATTTTCTGCTCGTGGCTGACAATAATCAACTGCTTAACATTCAACTGCTGGAGAACATCGCGCATTTTATCCAATTGCTGTTCTGAAAATCCGTCTGTCGGCTCGTCGAGAATTACAATCTCTCTTGTTTTTATCTTACTGAGAAGAGAATTTATAACTTGATTCAAAGAAAGGCGATAAGCAAGAGCAACAGCAGTCCTTTCGCCTCCTGAAAGATAAGCGTAATCTATCTCATAATCTTGATGCTCAATTACAGGAGTAAAATCGTCGCTTAGCCGAACATCAAAAGAATCTGAAACAAGCATTGAAAACCACTCCTCAAAAAGTTTTGAAAATTCTGATTTAAGTTTTGTCATAACATTCTTCTCCACTATAGAAATTAAAGGAATGAATTTTTTAGAAATCCAATTTTCAAGCTCTGTTATATATTTCAACTGATTCATTATCTCATTTGCTTTTCTTATCTGCTCCTTTAATTCTTCAATCTGTCTGGAAAAAAATTCTATTTCTTTTTTTAGTTCAGCAAATTTTACTTCTGCGAGGCGCTCCTGCCTTAAAGATTCCTCAAATTCCTTCTGCTTTGTCTCAAACAGCAAATCAGTTTTTTCAAGTTCCTCTACGGATTTTTTCAGAAGAGAAATATGCTGTGTCAAAAGCTCAATATCTTTTTTTAAAGAAATTTGAGATACACTTATTTCCTCTAATTGCTTCTGCTTCACAGAAATTTCCTGAAGTTTTATTTTCAAAATTTTAAATTCCTGAATTTGCTTTTCTGAAGAAGAAATGTCGTTATCTATTTTCAAAATTTTTCCAAGCATTTCTTTTCTTTGTGCATCAAGTTCTTCAATTAGTTTATTATTCTTGGATATTTCATTATGGTTTCTATTCAGAACATTCGCCCTGTAAACAGCGTCGACATCCTGCAGGCAGGTTGGACATACTTCAAGACTAGAAATTTTCTGGATTAAATTTTTGCCTTCTTCATTTTTAAGATTCAAAGATTTTATCTGCGAGTTCAGCTCCAAATCTTCTCTGCTTAATTTTTCCTTTTCTTTTTTATCCAGCAAAACCTGTTGTTCAAGCAGATTTATTTTTGAATCATCAAAAGAAAGTTTCTGCAGTTCTGATATCTGGTTTTTTATCTGCTCTAAAAATTTATCGTTGCTGAAAATTAAATCTCTTTTTGTTAACATCATAATTTTTGTTTTTTCAATTTCCTGCTGGAAGGCACTTTTCTCCCCTATTTTTTTAAGAATCTCCTGCTTTTCTTTTTCAATTTTTTTCCTTTTTTCTACTTTAATCGAAAAATCCCCTTCAACCAGTGATAAATCTTTTCTTTTTTGCTCCAATTCTCTTTCCTTGTTAATTATATCTGATTTATGCTGTTCAAAATTTAAAGTCAATACCTCTTTAATTCTCTTCTCCTCTCTGAGTTTAGACGCTACAATAGACGCGTTTTCCAAAATTCTTTTATACCTGTCAATTCCAAAAACATGTCTTAAAGTATTAATTCTTGTTTCAGAATCCTGGAGGATAATCTGCTTCATCTCCTCCTGAGGAGTATAAACTGTAAATCTGTATAAAAGGTTCTGCTTTTTTGCAAATTCTCGAGGGTAATCAAGAATTTCAAGGATTTTATTTTTCAACTCTGAAACAGAAATATCTTTTTTCACTCCTTCAACTGTTATGGAACATTTATCCTGCGAAACTGTTTTTGTGCGCTTTAAGTTTCTTTCAACAATAACTTCTTTCCCGTCAACATCAAACTCCATCTTCACTTTCCCTTCTTTTGCTTCATTCCTCAGAAGAGAATGCCCCCTCTGTCCTGGCTGAAGTCCGAACAAAGCAAATTCTATTCCAAGCAAAATTGAAGTTTTTCCAGAGCCAATATCACCTGATAAAAGAACAGAACCTTCTGGAAATTCAATCTCATGATTTTTGTAGCTTCTTATATTTTCCAAACTTATTTTTTTTATTTTCATCAGAACCTCAAAATATTTTTAGCCCCCTCAATAAGGCGATTAGTGAAAATTTCTGATTTCTCGTCTTCTTGTTTTTCCAGTGAAAGAACATTCATCAGCGAAGGAATAATTAAATTAAAATCAGAAGGGTTCTGCTCTGAGTAAATTTTAATTGTCTCCTCTTCGACATTTTCAGTTTTTTCAACTTCAATCTCTAGATCCAACTCCTTTGTTTTCAAATCATGAGTGTTTCTAATGATAAAAAAAGCTCCCTTTTCTTTTGCAAAATTTTCAATCTGCTGAAATTTTATATCTGAATTTTTGCTGTTTTCCAGCTCTCCTCTTAGTCTCAGTAAAACTATTTTTCCATCAATATCTCTCTTGCTTAATTCAGAAATTATCCTCTCAGTCGCTGTCATAGCATTTTTTATTTCAAAATTCAAAGCAACAACATCTTTTATCTTCAATTCAATTTTTTCCAATGGTTTTTGTTTTTCTGTGTCAACGATATAAAAACTTCCGTGATGAATATCTTCAAGCTCCTGAAAATTATTTGGGAAAATAGGTCCAGGGTAGACAAAATTTTCGTGCTGAAAATCAATATGCAAATGCCCAAGTGCATAATAATCTGCATACGGGAGTTTTTGAGTTTCTATTGAATCTATTGGAAGTTTTCCTTTTGCTTTATCAATTGTCGTATGGAGCATAAAAATCTTAAAAAGTCCAGGAGTATCATTTAATTTTATTTTCCTAAGCTCTTCAATTTCCATGCTTGATTTTTTTCCAGGATAGCCATAAATAGCAACACCTTGGTAAATTGTAGGATTTAAGATTATTGACTCTTCTTTTTCCTCAAAATCAGCGACATTTTTGCAGAATCCAGAGCATTCAAGTACATCAAGAAAAGTTTTTCCAGAGACAGAATAATCATGAGAGCCAGCAATGATAAAACAGGGAATTCCTGATTCTTTTAATTTTTTAAATTCTCTGAATGTTTCTTTTAAAATTTCTATAGGAGGATATGCACTATCAAACAAATCCCCTGCAACCAAAACAAAGTCAAGTTTTTTTTCTATGCAGATATTTACTGCTTTTTTAAATGACTGCAGATTCAAATCCTGCAACGGCTGTTGCTTCCAGCCTCCGAGATGAACATCAGATATGTGGGCGAACCTTACCATTTTCAAAAAAGTTTATAATGTTTGGATATGCTGTCTATATATAAATTTGATTGTAATATGAGAATAAATATTTTAATTGGTGGAGAAGCAGGACAGGGGCCAAATATTCTGGCGAACATTATAGGAGAAGTTTTAGCAAGAAAAGGATATTATGTTTTCTGCTCCAGGAACTATGAATCAAGAGTGAGAGGGGGGCACAATTTCAATACATTGACTTTTTCTGAAAAACCAGTTTACAGCAATGACCTCAAAATTGATATTTTAATCTCATTAGACAAAAAAACGAAGGAGATTCATAAAGATAAGATAAAAAAAAATACGATTGTATTGTCAGAACATAAAAATAATCTCTATTTTGCTGGAAGACTTATCAAGATTTTAAAATTAAATTTCGAAGAACTTAAAAAAGAAATTATGAAAATTAATAAAAATACAGAAGAAAATCTGAAAAATGCAAGAGAAGGATTTGATGAAGAAGAAAAATTTTTAGGAATTGGTGAACCTGACAGAAAAGAAAAAGATTATATAAATGGCAGTCAGGGAATTGCAGATGGGGCAGTTAAATCAGGGATTGATTTGTATTACGCATATCCTATGACTCCTGCTACAGGCGTGCTAAATGAACTTTCTTCTAGACAAAAAAAAGAAAATATCTTGGCTCTTGAAATGGAGAGCGAACTCTCTGCAATAAATTCTGCAGTCGGAAGTTCTATCACAGGAGCTAAAGTAATGATTGGAACTTCTGGGGGAGGTTTTGATTTAATGAGTGAGGCAATCAGTTTAACAGGCATGGCTGAAATTCCAATAGTTATTTATTTGGCGTCGAGACCCGGACCTTCAACAGGACTTCCGACTTTAACAGCTCAGCCAGATTTAAATGCAGCTAGAAATTCAGGGCATGGGGAATTTCCAAGATTTGTTGTTGCTCCTGGAGAGCCAAAAGAAGCGCAGGAATTAACAAGCCACGCATTTTATTTCTCCCAAAAATTCAAAATACCGTCGATAATATTAAGCGACAAGCATCTTGCAGAGAGTTTCTGCACAATCTATGAAAAGCCAGAAATAATCTCTTCCAAAAAATCAATTTTTTTAAAAAAATACAGCGGTAATGAAACAGATGAACTTGGATTCACAACTTTTAATCCTGAAATTGCTAGAAAAAACGCTGGAAAAAGATTGAAAAAAATAAAAGAGATTGAAAAAGAATCCGGAAGATTTGAAAGATATAAAATCTATGGAGATAAAAAAAGCAGAAATGTTATCGTCGGTTGGGGCTCTACAAAAGGTGCGATTCTTGATTCAATAAAAGATTTGAAGTGCAAATTTGTGCAAATTTTATATATAGAACCATTCCCAAAAGAAATTGCAAAAGAATTAGAGGGAAATTTAATTTTAGTAGAAAATAATTTGACAGGACAGTTGGGAAATTTAATTACAGAAAAAACAGGAATTATTTTTAAAGAAGAAAATAAAATTTTAAGATATGATGGAATGCCATTTTTAGCTGATGAGTTAGAAGAAGAAATTGAGAGGAGATTAAAATGAGCAGTATTGATTTATCAACAGCAAAAACACCGACGTGGTGTCCTGGATGCTATAATTTTCAGGTGCTCGTGGGAGTAAAAAAAGTTCTGGAAGAAAAAATATCTTCTGGAAAAATAAGAAAAGAAAATTTAACTATTGCTGCTGGAATAGGCTGTCATGCAAGAATTTTTGATTATATTGATGCTCCTGGAATACACACTATACATGGAAGAGTCCTTCCTTCCTGCCTTGGAATGAAAATAGGAAATCCAAATCTTACTATCTTCGGGTTTTCAGGAGACGGCGACGCATATTCAGAAGGAATGGAACATTTAGTCCATACAGCAAGATTGAATCCTGATATAAAATATTTTGTTCATAACAACCAGACTTTTGCCCTGACAGTTGGACAGCATACACCGACGACAGAAAGAGGATACAAAAGCAAATCAAATTTAGAAGGTGTTAAAATAAAACCTCTTAACCCGATAATGATTATGCTTTCTTCTGGAGCAAGTTTTGTTGCAAGAGTTTTTGCAGATGTAAAGCAGATAGAATTGATAACAAAAGAGGCAATGAAACACAAAGGTTTTGCTTTTATAGAAATTATAACTCCCTGTTTAATCTTTCACAAGCACACTTTAGATTACAAAGAAAAAACTTACTCTCTTGAAGAAGCAGGACATAATAAAAATAATTTTTTGGAGGCAATAGAAAAAGCACAGGAATTTGATTATGATATTATCAGTAAAAATACAAAAATTCCAGTTGGAATTTTTTATCAGGAGGAAAAACCTGTTTTTGAAGAGCAGTTTGAGCAGTTAAAAGAACTGAAGAAAAAAGGAATTGGGTGGAGAGATATTGAAAGATGATTGAACTCATGAAATATACTTATCTAATGGAACCTGAAAAAATAGAAGGAGAACTGCAAAAGTTATGGGAGGAATATACATCTATAATTAACAATAAAAATTCTTCGTGGGATGAAATTAACGAGGCGAGGGCGATTCTTTATCTAACTGGGCAGATTTACTGCGAGCAGATTGCTGTTGAAGCAATAAAAAGAAGATTGCACTTGCTCAAACAGCCAGTTGATTTATTAGAATTTTTTAATTTAATTGACAAAAACTCAAATAGACTAAATGAATTAAGAGAAGATGAATTATTTAAAAAAATAGAAAAATTTTACAAAATAATAAAAGAATATAAAAATAAATATATTGACGGAAAATATTATCTTGAAGAGGAAAAATTCATTGAAATTTATAATAAATTAAATCCTGAAAAAAATTCAAAAATGGGCTATAAAGGAGAATTTAAAGAAAAAATTCATAAAGATAACTCCCATACCAGCAATTCCTCAAAAAATAATTTTTTTCTTGCTAAGATTTTTCTGTTGTAATCTCTCCAGTTAATCTCTCCAGTAAGAGAACTTGTTAGTAGAATTACCTTTCCTTCAAGAAACAAATGTTTTTTTGCCTGCTCTAAAAATCTGTTTATTATTTCTGAGCCTTTTTTTCCTCCTGTTGTTGCTGTGCTAGAGTCAGCTGGCTCGCGAAAATCTTCAGGAAGATAAGGAGGATTAAAAATAATTATATTAAATTTTCCGTCGATGTTTTCAAATAAATCTGATTTAAAGCAGTTGAATCCAATTTTTCTGCAATGTGCAACAGCCTCGGGATTTATATCAACTCCAAGAAGTTTTTTTATTTTTTTATCTTTTAAAATCTGAAGCTGAATTCCTGAACCACATCCTATTTCCAAAACTTTTGCATCAGGTTTTATTTTTAATTTTTTCAGAACTTCAGACAAAAGATAAGAATCCTCTTCAGGAGAATAAATTTCAAGCATCTTAAAACAAACTATTCAAAAAAGAAATAATCTGAGTTTTATAAATTATTGTCACTGCTAGAGAGCCGAGAAGGACAAGTAATATTGAAATTAAAACTATAATGATATAATTACTCTGTTTTTGAACTGGCTGAGCATAACCTGAAACTGCCTGCACTGGCTGAACTTTTACAGACTGCATAAATCTGCTTACAACCTGCTGAGGTTCCTGCTTCTGTGAAACTCTATACATCTGCTCGTGAAATTTTTTTGCGGATGATTCAATGTCTTCTTTTTTATACCCTGCATTAAAAAAAGTAATCATTGCCTGTCTGAGAGTTTCGCCTTTAGACACCGCAGTCCTTAATCCGCCAAGAATATCTTCTCTTACCATATTAAATTTTTATAATCTTTCCATTTGAAGACAAATGAGCTGTTTCCTGAAATCTGTATCCCATTTCTGTCGCAAGGTCCACCATCGGAGCCTGCTGCTGCAAAGAGCCATGCGCTGGAATAATATTTTTCGGTTTTAACAAAGAAACTAAATCATGTAAATCCTCTCTTGTCCCATGTCCCGAAACATGAACATCTGTCTGCAGTCTCACTCCCATCTTTCTTAGTTTTTTATCCATTCTCTCTCGCGCATTTATATTTACTGGAACAGGAATTACACTCGAGGAAAAAATTAGATTATCTCCACTTTTGAATTTAAACGGAGTTTCACCACTGATAATTCTATCGAGTATTGAACCTGGTTCTGCCTGATGTCCTGTGCACACAATAAGATAACCTCCTCTGTCTTTTTCAACCTTTTTCAAAAAAGAATTCACTTGATTTTTATATTTTATCAGTTCAAATTTATTTTTAAAAGAGCACTGATTTACTTTCATTGCACAATTTACATATTTATTAAGACTTCTTCCTATGAAAACTATTTTTCTGTTCTTTTTTCCTCCGAATTCTACGATGCTTTTCAGCCTCGCGATATGAGACGAGAAAGTTGTCACAAAAAGAGCTGAATTTTTATTATAAACATTTGAAAAAGCATCCTCCAAAAGATTTCTTGCGATTCTCTCGCTCGGTGTTCTTCCGTTTGTTCCAGAATAAAGAGAATCAACAACAAGAACTTTTATTCCTTTTTTTCCCAACTCCCGCAATTTTCTGTAATCAGTTGGTTTTCCAATTACAGGGTGATTGTCAAATTTAAAATCAAGAGCATAAAAGAAAATCCCTTCTTTTGTGTGAAGAGCCAAAAAAGCAGACTGAATGGTTGAATGTGTCGTAGAGATAAATTCCAATTTATATGTCTGAGATTTTCCCTTAACCATATAAGAAGAATCCCCATTAACAGTTATTTTTTTGTTTTTTATTTTTATTTTTTCGTCTTCCAAAATTGAATTTAAAACAGCCATTGTAAAAGGAGTCGCGAGAATTTCCGCATTCGGGTATCTGTTTGCAAGATAAGGCAATCCTCCGACATGGTCCAGATGAGCATGCCCAATAATTATAGCACGGACTTTGTCTCTCCACCCAATTTTATCAAGCATTGTATCGTCGGGAAGTGCCCCTACACTCCGCAGTTTTTTTTCAGAAAAAACCTGCTGATTTTCCCGCTCCTGCATTTCAATTATCGGTGGAAGATAAACTCCTGCGTCGAAGATAAAAACATCATCTTCGATTTTAACAGCTGTCATATTCTTTCCTACTTCCTCATATCCTCCTACTGTACAAATTTCCATTTCAACCTGCCTCTTTATTTTTACAAAAATTTAATCTATTTATAAAATTAAGTAATTTAAGGTTTAAGAATGTTTTTAGGAATATTTTTATAATTAGATTTGCTGAAAAATATATGAAACCAATCAAACCATCAATGCGCGAGAACAAAAGATATCTCTTAGTAAAGGGGAAAAATCTAAAAAATAATCTTGAAAAATCAATTCTCGATTTTGTCGGAATCCTCGGAATGTCAAGAACAGGTTTAAGCTGGATAGAATCAAAGCAAGATTATTCAATTATCTGTGTCAACAGGGAGATGGTAGATTCTGTCAGGGCGTCTCTGTGTGTCTGGCCTGAAAAAATAGAGGTTCTGAAAGTCAGTGGGACTTTGAAGAGTTTAAAAAATAAATAATATAATTGAAAACAATAATTAATATAAATAAAGATTTTTATAAAAAAATATGAAAATAGAAGGAGTTATTGAATTTGAATGTTCTCGTTTTAATGAATATCATGCGAGAGATGGGAAAAGTCAGGGATTAAAAGTCCAGATATTCCAGTATGAAGAACCTCTTGAAGGGGGGAAAATACACAAGCAGTTAGTTTGTGAAGGATTATTTATGGGACATTGTGATAAAATTGGTTTGAAGTGCCTATATGAAACAATTGTAAAGAATTAACCGAAGAATTTTTAAAGGGTTCCTACTTTTAATTTTTGTACAGAGAAAAATTAACTAAAATATTATTAAATTCTCTAAAATGGATATGCCTATAGATTTACAGCATCAAGCAATGGGTTACGACCGCACTGCGACTATGTTCTCTCCTGAAGGACATTTATTGCAGGTGGAGTATGCAGAAAAGACAGTCAGACTTGGAAGTGCAAGCATAGGTATGAAGTGTACTGACGGGGTTTTCATAATTGCTGATAAAAGAATAACAGACAAACTTGTTGTCAAAGAATCAGCAAACAAAATCCATGAAATTGACACTCATATAATCTTAAGTGCTGCAGGAATTCTATCTGATGCAAGAATCTTAATTGAAAAAGCACAATTACTTGCACAGCAACAGAAAGTAACTTACGACTCTCCTGTTGAAACTGAATTAATAATCAAGGAAATCTCAGATATAAAACAGCAGTTCACTCAATACGGCGGTGCAAGACCTTTCGGAGTTTCACTAATGATTGCAGGAATCAGCAACGAAAAATGCGAGGTTTTTGCAAGCGACATAACTGGAAATTACCTTTCATATTATGCAAATGCGATTGGGGAAGGAGATGAGAAGATAAAAGAAAAACTTAGGGAAAAATACAAAGAATCTTTTACAATAAAACAGGGAATTAAGGTAGCAATTGATATCTTAAAGGAAGTCCAAGGGGAAAAATTCAATCAAGAAAAGCTTGAGGTTGTTTATATTGAAAAAGAAAAGAAAAAATTAAAAAGATTAGAAGGTTCTATGATTATTAAAGGAGTATAATGATGAATACATTAGCACGGATTAAAAAAACAGGAAAGAATTTTGAAATTATTGTTGATTTGGACAATGCATTAAAGTTCAAAAAAGGAGAGACAAATTTTATTGAGGCTGAAGGAGACAAGATTTTTACTGATTCAAAAAAAGGTTTTGTTCCGCCAGCAAGTGATTTGAAAGAAGCATTTGGAACAGCAGATATTTCGGAAATTGTAAAGAAAATTGTCAAAGAAGGAGAAGTTCTTTTAACTCAGGATCACAGGGACGCTGAGCAGGAGAAAAAATTCAAGCAGATTGTTGACTTCCTGTCTAAGAATACTATTGACCCAAAAACAGGGAACCCACATCCGATAGAGAGAATTAAAAATGCACTCGAGCAGTCACAAATTAATATAAAAAAAGTTTCTATTGAAAATCAGATTAAAGAGATTATCGACGCTGTCAGCAAGATAATTCCGATAAAAGTAGAAACAAAAAAAATAAGAATAATTATTCCTGCAATGTATACTGGAAAAGCGTATGGTTTAATCAGCCAGCACAAAGAGCAGGAAGAGTGGCTCAGCGACGGGAGTTTAAGGATAATTGTAAAAATCCCTGCTGGAATGGTAATTGATTTTTACGATAAATTAAATTCAGTAACTCACGGTGCTGCACTTACAGAGGAGATTAAGGAGGAATAATGAAATACATATGCGGTATATTTAATGAAGAATGCCCTGAGAATGAGGAATTGAAAAAAAGGTGTGCTGCAAATGAGCCTATTATTTGTGAATATTTTAATAAAAGGTTAAAAACACGTTTTGATGATGAATTAGACCTTCCTTTAATTCCATTTATTTTATCATTACTTTATGCAGAAAGAACATTTGGAGGAAGAAAAAATGACAAACGAAACTAAAAGGCATATAGTAATTCCAGGAGAAATTATTGAAAAAGGAAATGATTTTTTGCCAGGAGAAGGAACTAAAAAAAAAGGAGATGAAATAGTTGCATTAAGATTTGGATTAGCGGAAATTTCAAATAATTTAGTTAGGATAATTCCTCTTTCAGGAATTTATCAGCCGAGGAGAGGAAATATTGTTATAGGAAAAGTGGAGAATATAACTTTTAATGGCTGGGTTGTTGACATCGACGCTGCTGAAAATGCTTTTTTATCTTTAAATGAAGTTCCGAGATATGTGAATAAAAATGGGTTGGAAGAAATTATGAATATTGGAGACATGGTTGTTGCAAAAATATGGACGATAAATAAAAGAGGGGTTGATTTGAGCATTAAATCCCGCGGACTTGGAAAAATTGAAGAGGGAATAATAATCAGCATAAACCCAAACAAAGTTCCGAGGCTGATTGGAAAAGAAGGAAGCATGGTTAGATTAATAAAAGAAAAAACAGGATGTGATATAACTGTAGGACAGAATGGATTAATCTGGGTAAAAGGAAAAAGTATTGAAGATGAATTATTCGCGAAAAAAGCAGTTTTGTTTGTTGCTGAAAAATCATACTTAAGCGGTTTAACCGACGAAGTAACTAAATGGTTTGAGAAAAACGAAAATGACTAAAGAATTCAAGCGTGTAGATGGAAGGAAAAATGAGCAGTTGAGAAAGATTGCTGCGAAAGTTGGAATTATTCCAAATGCAGATGGAAGTGCAATGTGGAAGCAGGGGGACACTATTGCCCTTGCTGCTGTTTATGGGCCGAAAAAAATGCATCCTCAGCATCAACAGGATCCGTCGACAGGACAGTTAAGATGCACATATAATATGATGAGTTTTTCAGTCTCAGACAGAATCCGTCCAGGTACAAGCAGAAGAAGCACTGAAATCAGCAAAATAATTGAATGGGCTCTTGAGCCGGCTCTTTTGATTAAAAATTTTCCTAATATGGTTGTAGATGTTCATATTAATATAATTCAGGCAGATGCAGGAACCAGATGTGCAGGAATTAATGCGGCTGCACTTGCATTAGCACACGCAGGAATCCCAATGAAAAACATGGTTTCAAGTGTTTCTGTTGGAAAACTGGATAAAACATTAGTTGTTGATTTAAACAAAGTTGAAGAAGATTTTGAAGATGGAGAAGGTGCAACAGATATCCCAATTTCAATGATGCACGGTGGTGAATTAACTCATGTTCAGATTGACGGAAAGATAACCACAAAAGAATTAAAAGAAGCAGTAAATATCGCGGGAAAAGCATGCGGGGAAATTTATGAAGTTCAGAAAAAAGCACTAAAAGAAGCTTATGAAGAATCTAAAGTAATAAAAAATAGTGAGGAGAAAAATGGATAAGACATGGACAACATCAGGACTGACAGGAGAAAGAATTAAAGAGTATTTGTCTCAGGGAAAAAGATTCGACAGAAGAAAGCCAGACGAGTTCAGGAATATTATAATTGAAACAGATATTTCAAAAAAGGCAGAAGGTTCTGCTAGAGTAAAACTTGGAGATACAGAAGTTATCGTCGGTGTTAAGATGGATGTTTCAGCCCCTTATCCTGATTCTCAAGACAAAGGAAATTTAATGGTTTCCGCAGAACTTCTTCCATTAAGCTCTGAAAGATATGAGAACGGCCCTCCTAAATTTCCTGCAATAGAACTCGGAAGAGTTATTGATAGGTGCATAAGAGAAAGCAAATTTATAGAATTGGATAAATTATGCATTAAAGAAGGAGAAAAAGTATGGACTGTTTATTTAGACATTTATTCTATAAATGACGACGGAAATCTCCTTGATGCTGCTGGAATAGGAGCAATTGTAGCATTGAAAAATTCAAGGATTCCAAAATACGACGAGGAAAAAGGAGCTGTTATTTACGGCGAGTGGACAGATAAAAAAATTCCTTTATCAAAAAACATCCCTCTTCAAATAACAGTGCACAAAGTTGGAAAGAGCTTATTAGTAGACCCAACATTAGAGGAGGAAGATATAAGCGACACAAGAGTCAGCATAGGAATTTCGAACGGGATAATATCATCAATGCAAAAAGGGCAGTCAAAAGAATTAAATATTAAAGAGTTTGAAAGTATTTTAGATATGTCTGAAAAAGTCTGGAAAGAGCTGCACAAAAAGCTTGAAAAATATCTTAAATGAAACAGGAAAAATTCACAAAATATGAAACTGCAAGAATTTTAGGAGCAAGGGCTCTGCAGATTGCAATGAATGCTCCCCTGCTGATTAAAATCAGCGACGAAGATTTGGAAAAAATAAAATATGATGCAATTAAAATTGCTGAGATTGAACTTGAATCAGGAATTCTTCCTATTTCTGTGAAAAGACCTTTTCCAGAAAAAAAAGAAGAAAAATTAAAAAGAACCAAAGAGCAGAAAATAAGTGACAAGAAAATTGAAGAAAAAGAAATTATAGAAGAGGAAGAAATTGCAAAAGAAGGGGAAATTATGGAGCTTGCAACACCAGAAGATGAAATTGAAGAAGATTCAGGCAATGCTGGTGAAGGTGAAGAGTAAATTTAGTGAAGAAAAGGTTATAAAGGATTTCTTTCTTTTTTGGATATGGTGATGATTAAAGAGGTATCTGCAAAATCAATTTTGGACTCGCGGGGGGAGAAAACTATTTTTGTTTCTATTAAATCAAATACAGGAGCCTTTTCTGCATCTGCTCCAAACGGCAAGTCGCGAGGGAAACATGAAGCAAAGACATATAAAAAAAATTTAGAAGAAGATATTAAAACAATAAAAAAATTCAGTGATTATTTTTCTGAAGAGCAGATAGAAAAATTTGAAGATTTGCGAAGAATAGAGGATATTGTCGACGGGCATATTGGAGCTAATACTCTGTTCGCACTGGAATCTGCTGTTCTAAAGGCACTCGCAAAAGAAAAGAGAAAACAGATTTGGGAGATTATTGAGCCAGAAATAAAAAAGAAAAAATTCCCGAGACTCGTCGGAAACTGCATTGGTGGGGGATTGCATTCAGATTCTTCAAAAAAACCTGATTTCCAGGAGTTCTTATTAATCCCAGATTTAAAATCAGTAAAAGAAAATTTTGAAAAAAACAAAAGCATAAAAAAAGAAATTGAATTCCCTCTAAAAGATTCTGACAAAAATTTCAAAGGGGAAAAAAATGATGAGGATGCGTGGGCAACATCTCTTAATGAAAAAGAAATTTTGGATATCATGAATAAAAAAGAAGTTCCATTAGGTGTTGACGTTGCTACTTCAAGTTTTTACAAGAAAAAATTATATCATTATAAAAATCCCATGCTCAAAAGGACACCTGAAGAGCAACTCGGATATCTCAGCAATCTTATTAAAAATTTTGAATTATTTTACATTGAAGACCCTTTTCACGAGGAGGATTTTGAAAATTTTGCCTTGCTGTTGAAAAAATTTCCTGGCAGGCTGATTATAGGCGATGATTTGACTGTTACAAATTACAAGAGAGCAAAAAAAGCAATAGAAAAAAAGTCCATCAGTGCAATTATTGTAAAGCCGAATCAGTGCGGTTCTTTGCTGGAAGTCAAAAGAGTCTGCGAATTAGCGAAGGAGAATAAAATTAAAATTGTTTTTTCCCATCGGAGCGGTGAAACAGAGGAGACTATTCTTGCAGATTTAGCATTTGGTTTTCAAGCAGATTTTTTCAAGTGCGGAATTACAGGCAAAGTCCGCGAAGTAAAATTAAAACGATTGATTGAGATTGAGAAGGGGTTGAGATAAGTCAGATAAATTATTCGATAGAGATTTTTATGGGTTTTTTAAGAGGATATATTATTCCTCTACTGGTTTTTCTCTCTTCTTCATGAGGAATATAATGTAATAAAAAAGGGAACAATTCTTCTGCTATATGAGGATGAATTCTTATGCATCCATGAGAAGAATATTTTCCTATACTATCTGGCTTATTTGTAGAATGAAGTCTTATATTTGTATCTCCTGAGACCCCCCAATCATAATTTCCTGGTCCAGATATTCTAGATAATTCAGACATCCATAAACCATAAGGATTGTTTTTACCTGGTTTAGGAACTATATTAGTATTAGCCCATTTAGGAGGATACCATATAGGATAATTGATTATTCTTCTAAGAAAAAAATCTCCGATAGGGGTAGGAAAATGATTCATTCCTAAAGCAACAGAAGTATCTAATAATTTTATTTTCTCTGAATCATATTCTTGATAAATTGTTAATTTTAATTTATTTTTATCAACTTTCATATTAAGATCCATTTCCTCAATCAAAAAATTTTTTGGGATTTCAATCTTAAAGGAATTTAAATCTTTTTCTTGTATTCTTTTTTCAAGTCTCTCACTTAAACCATCTAAGAAGTCTCCAAAAATATAACAACCAAATTTCTCTTTTGCTTTTTTTCTTATCTTTGTTGTTATATTTTTTCTATCAGAATTGTCTAGTAAAATATTCATCAATCTGCACTTAGAATTGTCCGATTGTATTATTGGATATTTTATAAAATTAATCTCATTAGATCTAGAAGGTTCAGACAAAAGAAGAAATGGAAAAAAAATAGTTATACTGCTTAAAATCTTTAAAAGATTTTTTTCCATTAATTTTAGTAAATAGAGATATATTTTTAAAGATTCTTATATTAGATAATTTTTTAAACCAATTTCTCTGTAAATTCTCATGGATGTTATTAAAGATATTAAAGAAAATATAGAAGAAGGAGAAGACGCTCTAAAAGAACTTGGTGAAAGGATTTTAGAGAAGATTGAAGGAAAAGGAAAGAAAGTGAAAAAAACCGACGAGGATGAAAAGAAAAAAGAGCCAGCAAGAACCAATTCTAAATCAAAAAAAGAAATTGTAAAAAAAGCAGAAAAAGAATCTGTGGGTGAGAAGACAAAAAAAGAAACTGAGAGAAAAAAGAAAGAGATTCTTGAAAAGGTGAAGAAATTAAAAGAAAAAATCGACACCACGAGCACAGAGGAATTAAAAGAGCAGATAAAAATCAAAAAAAGAACTGATATGCTCGTCCCTCTTGAAGAGTATGTAAAAGCAGGGATTTATTTGGGGACAAGAGTTGTCACGCCAGATATGAGGCAGTTTGTTTATCGTCGGAGAGCAGACGGACTTGCGATATTCAATACTGATTTAATCGACGAGAAAATTAAAGAAGGTGCTGAATTTTTATCAAAATTTAATCCTGAGGATATCATTGTTATATGCAAAAGACAAGTTGGATGGAAAGTAGTGGAAATGTTCAGCAAAATTACAGGAATAAGAGCTTTCACAAAAAAATATCCAGCAGGAATTTTAACAAATACTGCACTGCCTGATTTTTTTGAAAATGAACTCACAATAATAACAGACCACTGGCTTGACAAAAATGCTCTGCAGGACACATTAAATGTAAATAAAAAAGTTCTTATGATATGCGACACAAACAACTTCTCGCATGGGGCTGATAAAGTTATAATTGGAAACAATAAAAGCCCGAAGAGTTTAGGAGTTATTTACTATCTTTTGACGAGAGAATACTGCAAAAGAAGGAATATAAAAGCAAAAATTCCTGACTTGGAATGGTGGACAGGGGAATTTGAAGAAAAAGCAAAAGGTGCTAAGTTCGGGGTTTGAGAAATATGAATAAAAAATTAAAAGAGGGTTATAACTTCACAATTGGGATAATTTTATTTCTTGTTTTAGTTGGTATTGCATTTTCAACAAGTTTTTTGTTTGGATTTTTTTATTTTCTAGGATTTTTATATTCAATATACACTAAAAAACTAAAGAAAAATTTTCAGGTTCCAATCTGGCTTTTTGGAGGAGGAATATTAATGAGGATTGCAATATTAAATTTATTTTCTCTTCAAAATTCAGAAACAATTTTAGACTTAATAATTTCTCTTTCTTTATTATCTCTTCTTGGAATAATTGGATTTAAAATGAAGAGGATTTAAATCCTAAAAAACAACCAACTTTTCTCAGGCTTGCTTCCATAATTCGTCTTAACTAAAACATATTTTCCTTTTAGTTTTTTTCCGCGAAGCTCAAATTCAATTTTATCTTTATTTTTCTCAATTAATTTGTGTGTTCCCTTGTCCCAGATTTTTACTTTTCCTGCTCCGTAATTTCCTTCTGGAATTTCTCCTTCGAAATTTGCATAACTTTTTAGATGGTCTTCTACCTGAATTGCAAGTCTTTTAATTCCTTTTGTTCTTGGGGGTTGTCTAGGAATTGCCCAGCTCTTTAAAACTCCGTCGAGCTCAAGTCGAAAATCCCAGTGCAGATGCGTCGCGTGGTGCTCATGAATTACGAAGATTGGCATATATATCTAAAGACAATTATTTTTATAAATGTTTTATTATTAGTTTGATAATGTCAAGAGATTGTTATGAAACCAGTGAAACATTAATAACCCCTCATATTGAAATTGACTGGATTGTAAATTATGGAGTAGTAGCCTCAGGATATGTTAATGTTTCTGCATTTGAAGATGCTATAAGATTTCTCTTACCCCCCAAGTAGTCCAGAGATAGTCCTCTAATCCCGAAGGAACCTCATGCTAGAATTTTTGGAGCAGTTGGACGAATAGTCAATACTCATAGATGGGCATATCT
>JBDRCB010000004.1:0-74804 GCA_043822125.1 archaeon
TTACCAAAAACGTAGCCAAGTGCTAATCTGAAAAGACGTGTATACTTGGTGAGACCTGCCCAGTGGTGGTGTCTAAAACTCCTTTTCAAGGGAGCTAAGGTCCATCAAACGGCGGGGGTAACTATGACCCTCTTAAGGTAGCGTAATACCTTGTCGTATGAATTGCGACTTGCATGAATGGTTTAACGAGGTTGTCACTGTCCCCAATTGGAGCCCTCTGAAAATACTTCGTGGTGCAAAGGCCACGGACACCTAGTGGGAAGCGAAGACCTTGTGGAACTTTACTGCAACTTGTTGTTGTAATCTTAAGAGAAATGCATAGCATAGGTAGGAGCGTCGATGTAGTCATCTCGGTGGCTACGGAGCAAACTTGTAATACTACCCGCTTTTCTTAAGATTGCTTACTCTTTAGAGGACAGCAGCAGGCGGGCAGTTTGACTGGGGCGGTGCCCTGTCGAAAAGATATCGATAGGACCCAAAGATAAGCTCACCTAGCTTGGAAATCTAGGGTTGAGTGCGAAGGCAAAAGCTTGTCTGACTGTATTTTGAAAAGTAAGAAATGCAGGAGCGAAAGCTGGGCTTAGAGAACCCACGTAGTCTTTTAATAGGACTCGTGTCTGATAGAAAAGTTACCCCAAGGATAACAGGCTTGTCGCCCCCGATAGTCCAAATTGACGGGGCGGTTTGGTACATCGCTGTCGGCTCTTCCTATCCTAGCCGTGCAGAAGCGGCTAAGGGTGCCGGAGTTCACGTATTAAAAGGAATCGTTAGCTGGGTTAAGAACGTCGCGAGACAGTTTGTATGATATCTACTAGGTGTGTTATTGTCTGAGTGGAACAATCTTCTAGTACGAGAGGAACGGAGATTGGATGCCTCTGGTGAGCAGTTGTTATAAGCAGGCTGCATAGCTACGCATTGTATGGATAAGAGCTGAATGCATCTAAGCTCGAAGCCATCCGCAAAACGAGACAATTAAAGCCGTCGAAGAAGACGACGTTGATAGAGTTGCTGTGTAATTTTCAAGCTTCGGCGAGAAATTCAGCAGACAACTACTAAAAGCTTTACTTATTGTTTAGCTAAATGGGATTCTGTGCTTATTGATTTGTATGCAAAAACTTAAAAAGCATTTAATTCTAAATTTTATATTGAATAAGGCAACTTGTTCTAAGAGATGTAAGGAGGAAAAATGAAAGTATATGTAGGTAATTTGCCTTTTAGTGTTGGTCATGAAGAGCTGAAAAATCTCTTTTCTTCATACGGCGAAATAACTGAAGCAAATGTGATTGCAAACAAATTTTCAGGCCGTTCAAAAGGGTTTGGATTTGTCACTTTCGCTAATAACAGCGACGGGAAAAAAGCAGTTGCAGAAATGAATAACAAAGAAATTGAAGGACGTGCTTTGAAAGTTTCAGAAGCAAAACCGTTTGATCCAGACAGCAAACCTAAAAGAGATTTTAACAGACGAGATTCTGGAAGAAGAAGATTTTAAAAAATTTTCTAATTAATTTTTATTTTTATTATTTTTTGATGTTTTTAATAAAAATTTATAAAGTTTAATAAACTGATAAAATTAATGGAAAGTCAGAGATTGGCTCTTTTATTGATTTTTGGAATTTCTATTTTTATATTATTTATAGGGGCAATTGTAATGAATATATTATATCCAAATGATAGATATGATCCCTCTCATGGTATTAATGGGATAGATCAAAGTATTAAGAACGAAATCAATAAATTATTTGCAGAAGACAGCTCAAGAAAAGTTGTTGTTTATCCTGCAACAAGATTAATAAAAATTCCAAGAGGTGAAGATAGTTCGGGTTTTGGATTCTCAATAAGAAATATCAATGAAGATGAAGGAAGCTTCTCATATGAAATATCAGCGAAAGAAATAGGTCTCTGTGACATAAATCTTTCAACAGCAGATAGCCTAATCCCATTAGGCAAAAAAAGGATAAATATAGTCCTTCCTCCAGGAATGATGATGGATGATCCTCTTTTTGTAAGATTTGATATACCTGAAACAGCTCCCTTATGTGATATAAGATACTCGATAGAGGTGTATGAAGGAAATAAATTATATGAAGGTCCCATAAATGTTGACTTAAGAATTGTGCCTGAATAAAATGAAAAAATTAATTTATAGTTTAATTGGAAGTATGATTTTACTAATACCCTTAGTATCTGCTGATGTTATTTTACCTTTTTATATGAATGCTATTCTATTAATGCCCTTCATATTATTGATACTTGGAATTGAAACAATTAGTTTTTGGCTATTAAATAAAAAAATCCTCAAATCAGAAATAAGCTTTCTAAAAATTTTCATAGTTGTTATTTTAGCCAATATCGCATCTTCTTTGTTTGGTTTGTATATTCTATCCAATTCATATTCTTCATCTTCAGGGGTATTTCCATTTTTTATAATAGCATTTATATTAACTACAATCATAGAATATCCTGTATATGCTCTTTTGTTTATAAAAGATAAAATTTCAAAGTTAGACCTTTTTTTAATTTGTGCGATAGTAAATGCTTTCGGGTATATTGCAATAGTAGGAATATCTGCTATAGGATTTATATAATATTGAGTATTGTTTCTTAAAGATCATATTCAAAAAATCTCTTTACAAATTTTTTCTAAAAGAAAATAGCCTTGATTCCCAAAGCAATTAAGAAGAGCAAGATTAGAACATAAAGCAATTCTTTTTTAATAAAATCTTTTGTTTTAATTTCTTTAGTAAATTTTTCAATGTAATCTGCAATACCTACTATAAGAAATAGTATCAAAAAAAGAGAAACAGCGAGTATATCAAGTATAGTTAATCCAGAATCAGTTAATAAATATAAGACAATTAGTGCTAAAACAAAAGCAAGAGTCTTTATTGTTTGGAGTTTGAAATAAAATTTTTTGGATAATTTTCTTTTCTTAGGTTTTGCAATAAAGTTAGAAATTGGAAATAAAGAAGATTATTAAAATCGTGGCTAAAATTTCTAAAGTATGCATTTTCCCTATTTTAAATTTAAAATAAAAAGAATATTTAAACTTATCTTTTATGTTTGAAAAATTCAATTTGCCTGAAACGTTTCATAACTTTATCATAAGAACCTTTTTCAGCAAGGATTTTAGTTTTACTTTCGTTTAAGATTTTGAAATTATATTTTGAAACAGAATTTTTTAATTTATCTTTCTCAGGATAATCCCTCCATCTTCTCCCACTTTTAGGTTTGTACTGTAAAACCATTTTATCAAAACGCGATCAGGTAATTTAAAATTCCAGCAAAACTAACCCAAAACAAATAAGGGATTAAAAGGTAAGCAGAAGTTTTATTTATTTTGTAATTAATTGAGATCATAACAAATATAGAGGCCCACAATAGTATTAATTCATAAAATGCAAATTCAGGACTTCTTAATCCAAAGAACAAAACACTCCAGAAAAGATTCAATAAAAGATTGATTCCAAAAATAACTGCGACTTTCTTCTTTATTTTTTTATTTTTTGAATTTGTCCATGCAAGATATAAGGATAGAGCTATCATAAAAAATAAAATATTCCAGACAATCGGGAAAACATAATCTGGAGGGGTTATCGAGGGTTTTATTGATTCATACCAATCTGTTTTAGTATTGCTTGAAGTAAATAAACCTCCAATAAATGCTATTGAAAAAACAATTATCAGAAAGAATATCAAAATTTTCCACCTGATTTTCATGATTTTAGAACAGCAAAACACTTAAAAACTCTTTCTATTTTGTATTTTTAAGTCAGGAAGTTAATTTCGGGACTTTGATGTTAAATCATCGAGAAATCTAAATATGATTTCTAAGTCCTCCCTTGGGACTTCGCGAAATTAAAATTTCGCGTCGTGAGGAAGGTCCGGACACCGCGAAGAGTTACTGGGTGAAAATCCAGGTGCAGTGATGTACGGCAATGGAACAGAAACGGCACAGCTTTACCTGAGTAATGAAACTTGTGTTGAACAGCGACGGTAAAGATTTGATGAAACGGCTATCCTAACTGGTGCAAGGTTTAAAACCGCATAGTTAAATGTTAACACATTCTGTCCGCATCGACGGAGAATGACAGAATCCGGCCTATTCCTGACTTGCAATTTCTTTTAGAATTTTTTCAAGAGTTCTTCTCACAACTTTAATACCTAATTTTGTCTTTAAAGATCTCTTGAATAAAGGACAGAGTATATAATTAACTAAAGGATTAACAAAATATTTTTCTAAAATTCCTTGTGGATAATCATTCCAATAATCTTTTTTCATAAATATGCAAGTAAACTATAATTTAAAATTATTCCTGACTTATACTTTCTAAAGAATTAATAATTTCAAATCTTTTTGCTAAATTTTCTAAATCATTTGGTTTTATAGGAGAAGGTAAAGGTAATCCTAATTTTCTTGCTAACTCCATCACTTTCTCAATTCTGCTTGCATAAAGTTTGAATATCCATGTATTGTCAGAAGTGTCATCAATACTACAATTTTGTTCGACCACGCCACCTTCTAAAATATATCTTTTAATTCCACAATTATCTATAAAAATATTACCTTCATTTTCTAATCTATATTTAACATTTTCAGCCTGCTCTCTGCTAATTAAAGAACCATTAAGATAGTGAACTTTATTATTGGTTGAATATACTTGTAAATAACATGGTTGAACCATAATAAATTATAATTTTTACTTTTATAAAAATTTATGTACTTTTTGTTATACAGAAGATTTAAAAAAACCCGCGACATTTTATTTTTGTTGGGGCCCTAGCTCAGCGGGAGAGCACTAGACTGAAGATCTAGGTGTCCCGGGTTCAAATCCCGGGGGCCCCATTTTAAAAACTTTTATAAAGAGGTCTTGTTTAATTTAATAAAAGATGGTGGAAAAAAATAAATCTGAGAGCCTTGGAATTTCTGGATTCACACTGAGCATTGCAGGGATGTTCTCCTTAATTTTAGTCGGGCCTTTTAGTATTCCTATGTTTATCGCCGGGTTAATTTTTTGCTGGATTCAACACAAAAGAAAACCAACAAAATTAAGCAGAGCAGGAATAATTATAAATGGGGTAGGAATAATTATTAGTTTAATCTTATTATGGTTTGTTATAAAGCAAATCACAGTTTTGTTAAACTCTGGGGCATTAGCAGGATAAAATGAAAACAAAAAAGGCAGCGATGGAAATGTCAGTGGGAACAATAGTTACAATAGTTTTGCTTATGACTGTTCTTGTCCTCGGACTTGTGTTAGTAAGAGAAATATTTTTCGGGGCAATCGACAATATTAAAGGAATTGATCAGGCTGTTAAAAACGAAATCAATAAATTATTTGCAGAAGACAGCTCAAGAAAAGTTGTTGTTTATCCCTCCACAAGAAAAATAATAATAAAAAAAGGAGAAGATGATTTAGGATTTGGATTCTCAATAAGAAATGTAGAGAATGCGGCAGAGAAATTTTCATATGAAATTTCAGTTGTGGAAATAAGCTGCAGCGATAGCATGCGGAATTCAGACGCCATTGATTTAATTACATTAGGAAAAGAAAGAACAGGGATTGAAATTCCAGCAGGAAGCATTATGACTGACCCGATATTTATTAGATTCGGAATTCCTGAAAATGCACCGCCATGCGAGGTAAGATATCAGATACAAATTTACAAGAGTTCAAGAGCAGTTTATACACCTCCTGTTGATGTGGATTTGCAAATAAAATCCAAATAAATTTTTAAATTAGTTTTTCTTTAGAGGAATATGACTTTAAAATTATACAATACACTAACAAGAAAAAAAGAAATTTTTAAGCCAATTAGGAAAAATTTTGTTCGTATATATGTTTGTGGTCCGACAGTAAATGATGTGCCCCATCTTGGACATGCAAGACAGCAAATTGTTTTTGACACTCTAAGAAGATATTTAAGATTTTTAAAATATAAAGTAAAATTTGTTTCAAATATAACAGATATCGAAGACAAAATAATAAACAAAGCAAATGAAGAAAAGATAAGTATTAAGGAATTAACTGAAAAAAACTATGCTGCACATATGAAAGATTATGGGGCGATTGGAATTCTAAAACCAGATGTCCAACCACGCGCAACAGAATATGTTAAAGAAATGATTGAGCTTATAAAGTTGCTTGAGAAAAAAAAGTATATTTACATTCTCGAAGGAGATGGGGTTTATTTTGACATTTCTAAATTTAAAGATTATGGAAAATTAAGTAAACAGAAAATTGAAAATCTTAAAAGCAGTGTAAGAGTTACAATATCAGAAAATAAAAAAAACAAAGAAGATTTTGTATTATGGAAATTTTCAAAAGAAGGAGAGCCGTCGTGGAATTCTCCATGGGGGGCAGGTCGTCCGGGATGGCATATTGAATGTTCTGCTATGTCAAAGACAATTTTAGGTCTTCCAATAGATATTCATGGGGGAGGGCAGGATTTAATCTTTCCACATCATGAAGATGAAATCGCGCAGTCAGAAGCAGGTTATGAAAAAAAATTTGCAAATTACTGGATACATAATGGAATGGTAAACGTCAATAATGTAAAAATGAGTAAAAGTCTTGGAAATTTTAAGACGATTAGAGATTTGCTGAAAAATTATGATGGAAGAGTAATAAGATATTTTGTTATTTCCAATCAGTATAGAAAACCGATTGATTTTTCTAAAAGAACACTTGAAAATGCAAAAGTATCCTACAATCGACTAAAAAACATAATCTCTTTATTTTCCGAAGGTAAAAAGCTCAACAAAAAATATCTTAAAAAATTTCAAGAAGCTATGAATGATGATTTAAACACTCCGAAGGCGCTGCAGATTTTATGGAAATTAGTACGAGATGAAAAAGCAGAAGGAAAAATCCAGACAATAAAAAAAATAGATGAAGTTTTCGGGCTTGATTTGTTGAAGAAAGAGAAAATTGAAATTTCTGCTGAAATTAAAAAACTTGTTGAAGAAAGAGAAAAAGTACGCGCTGAAAAAAACTGGGAAAAAGCAGATGAATTAAGGGAAAAAATAAAAAGGAAAGGATATTCTATAGATGATACTGAAAAAGGAGTGGTTGTGAAAAAAAATGAATTTTATAAATCTAAATTATAAACCAAAAAAAACAGATGTGATCTGCCAGTATAGAGTTCTGCCTGCAAAAGGAATTTCTTTAGAAGAGATTTCGGGAATGGTTGCAGGTGAAAGTTCTGTCGGTACATGGACAGAAGTCAGCACAATGAAAAAAAGAATTGCAAAAAAATTATCTCCTGCTGTTTTTTATATTGATAAAAAAAATTACAGAATTCGCATAGCATATCCAATTGAACTTTTTGAACTTGGGAATCTTCCTGATATTTTATCGTCGGTGGGTGGAAACATTTTTGGGATGAAAGCTGCAAAAGAGCTTTTCTGGGAAGATGTAAGTATCCCTAAAAAAATGCTGAAAAGTTTCAAGGGGCCGAGATACGGCATAACAGGAATCAGAAAATTATTGAATATAAAAAATAGGCCTTTAATCGGAACAATTGTAAAACCAAAAGTAGGACTGAATCCAAAAGAACATGCGCAGGTTGCATATGAAGCATGGAAAGGAGGATGTGACATTGTCAAAGACGACGAGAATTTAACAAATCAGAATTTCAATCAATTCAAAAAAAGATTTCTTTTTACAACAAAAATGAGGAAAAAAGCAGAGAGAGAAACCGGCGAGAGAAAGGCGTATCTGATTAACTGCACTGCAGAAATAGAGGAAATGAAAAAAAGGATAAAATTTGTGGAAAAGAACCACGGAAATTATATCATGCTTGATATACTCACCCTCGGATGGGGAGGACTGCAGACTGCAAGAAATTTTACAAAACTTCCAATTCATGCACACAGAGCAGGACATGCTATGTTTGACAGAGACAAAAAATTTGGAATGAGTATGGAAGTTATTGCGCAGTTGGCAAGAATGGTTGGAGTTGATACTCTTCATATAGGAACTGTTTTTGGAAAAATGAGCGGAGAAAAAAAAGAAGTTATGCACATCAACGAAGAAATCAGCTCAGATTCAACTAAAAAGACAAAAAAATATTTAGAGCAAAAATGGTATAGAATAAAGCCTGTTTTCAGTGTCGCATCAGGAGGACTTCACCCAGGGCTCGTCGGCAAGATAATAAAAATTATTGGAAATAACATTGTTCTTCAGGCAGGTGGAGGAATTCACGGACATCCTCTTGGAACAGAAGCAGGTGCACGTGCTATGAGGCAGTCTGTTGATGTTGCTGTAAAAAAATTATTTTTAAAAGAATATTTAAAATCTCACGAGGAATTAAAATTGGCATTAAAAAAATGGGGATGAAAAAACAAAAACAATTCACAAAAAAAGAACAAAAGAAAAAATTCAGGCAAGAGTTTAAAAAAACAATTGGAACTGGTATTATTACTGCATTTGGATTAATTATTGCCCTAGTATGGAAAGATGCAATAACAGAATATTTTAATAGCCTAGTGGAATTAAGCCCTCTCAAAGGAAGACTAATAAGTGCTGTAATCATAACACTCTTTTCTGCTATTGGAATTTTGATAATCACAAAAATAATTTCAGTAGAAAAAAAGTAAAATGAAAAAAATCTCTCCTTTTTTAATAAAGGCGATTGGAATATACACTTTATTTTTTCTTGTTTTAACAATAAGGTATTTTTTCTTTAGTGCAACTGAATTTTCTGTCCATGAAAAAGCTGTTGTAAAGATGGGATTTTTACTAATATTTATTTGGATTTGTTTTTGCGGTTCTCTTATGTATTTGTTTAGAGATAAGATAAAAAAATTTATACAAAAAATTCCTCTAGGGTGGAAAATTAAATTCATCTTATTCGCTATAATTTTGCTTTTAATAGAAGAGGCTATTGCTGTTAGTATGAGCAATCTCGCGCCATTTTTTGGTTCAGAAATAGGAAAGGCATATATAACAGCTTCGGCAAATTATTTCCACACAATTTTTTTCCATAGTGCAATAGTAATAATCCCTATGTTTTTTATCTGGGCCTTTTTTCTTTCAAGATACGACTTTAAGCCCACACAGGTTTTTCTGTTATTTGGATTATCAGGAAGCATAGGGGAAGCGACAATGGCTCCTGTAAATTTTATTATGGGTTTTTGGTTCTTTATTTACGGGCTGATGATTTATCTTCCTGCATATTCTCTGCCTGATGCTAAAAAAAGAGGGGCAGAAAAACCAAAATTAAGACATTATATTCTTTCTGTAATTGCTCCTCTTATATTTGCAATGTTATTTGGATTTTTAGCAAGAATTCTTCAGAATTTTTTTAGAATTGAATTATTTGTAAATTAAAAAATCTTATAAATAACCCCTCTTTATCTTACTATGGGAAAATATCGCAGTGCTGTATTTATCGTAACATATGCTAAAACAAAAAAAGAAGTTAAATATTTAATTCTAAAAAGAAAACTCCACTGGAAAGGATGGGAGTTCCCGAAAGGAGGAAAAAAATTTTATGAAAGTCCGTCTATGACTACCCGAAGAGAGGTTAAGGAGGAAACAGGGCTGAAAATTCTGAAAATGAAAAGATTCAACATTTCTGGAAAATACAAATATGATAAAAAATATTCTGATAGAAAAAATTTTATCGGACAGACATATGTTTTATTTGTTGTGGAAGTGGAGAAAAATAAAGTCCTCATCGACATTAAAGAGCATTCTGATTATAGATGGGCTGGTTTTAAAGAAGCTGTTAAAAAATTAAAATGGAAAAATCAGAAAAAATGCCTGAAAGTTGTTAATGATTTTCTGAAAAAGATTTAATTTTATTTTCTGATTAAATAATTTAATCTGTAATTTTCAGCCTGAAAAAATTCTTTTGCAAATTCTGCAATTTCCTGAGGATTGTAAAAACTGCATGAAAACACATCGAGAAAAATATTATTTGTCTGGTTTACAAAATGAGCGGAAATCAAAGAAGTTTCAATAAGCTGTGTCATTGAAAAGCCAGAAACCCTCTCATCTTCTCCAAAATCGACTACAACAGTCTCGCCAAATCTTTTCATATTTATTTTTTCGCAGAGTTTTTTCACAAATTCTTTTACTTTCTCCTCGCTTCTCACAAGTCCGGGATTGCATGAATGCAAATCTATTCCTGCCCAAAGCCCCCAGTAATTTCCAGAATCAAACTCTTTTTTTAATTTTATAAAATCTTTTTCCATCTAAAAATAAAAATAAGCTCCTTTAAAAAGTTTACAATAAGTTTAAAATATTTCAAATCTTTTGCTGTTCATGAAATTCAGGGAATTTTTAACAACATCTGGAACCCAAGTATTTTTAGGAAGAAATGCTGAAAATAACGACGAATTGGTACAGAAGTTTAAAGGAGAGGAAAATATAATTATGCATACTGCAGAACCTGGCAGTCCTTTTTGTGTAATAAATAATTTAACTCCTTCAAAAAGAGATGTGGAGCAGGCAGCAGTATTTTGTGCAAGTAAAAGCCAAGATTGGAGAGATAATAAAGCAGATGTGATTGTCCATAGATTTAGCGGGAAAGATGTTGAAAAGAAAAGGAGTATGGAGACAGGCACATGGAGAATTAAAAAAACTCCGACGAAAATTAAAATAAAAAGAAAAGATATTGAGGAATTTCTTAAAAATGCAGAAAAAAGTTAGTCATATGCAGTTGGGAAAAAATGGGATTACTGAAAATTTTCTGTCGACTTTGAAATCTCATTTTGACAGGCATAAAACAGTGAGAATTTCTGTTCTGCGCTCAGCCTGTCGTGACAGAGATGAGCTGAAAAAAATCTCTCAAAAAATCCTGGAGAAACTCGGAGAAAATTTTTCTGCAAGGATAATTGGATTTGTGGTTATTATCAGAAAGCAAAAATTTCTGGAAAAGTTTAAATAGTAATCTAGTATAAGGATTCTGCATATGACAGAATCTACTCAAACTTTAAAAGAAGAATCTGAACCTCCGGATCCTGATATTATCTGGAGAGAGATCTTAAGAAAGAGTATAATTCTTCCAAAAAAAATTTCTAAAATCTTTGGGTTAAATGAAAATAAAATTCAGGAAGTCTGTAAAATTTATCCCATGAGAGTGAATCCTTACTATCTCTCGCTGATAAAAAATTTGGATGATGCAACATATAAGCAGTGCATCCCTTCTATTGAAGAAATTAAAGATTCTTTTGGAGAAGAAGATCCTCTTCGTGAAGAGCCTGAAAATCAGATGAGGGCAGGAGTTCCGTCGCTGATAACACATAGATATCCGGACAGGGTTCTCTTCAGAATTTCAAATACCTGCGCAATGTACTGCAGATTCTGCACAAGAAAAAGAAAAGTTGGAGATATAAACAAAAATCCAACCTGGAAAGATGTTGCAAAGGCAGTAAGATATATTGAGGTTCATTCTGAAATAAGAGACGTGATTCTTTCTGGAGGAGACCCGCTAGTGCTCTGCGACGAGGTTCTTGAAAAAATTATTTCAAGAGTATATTCAATAATTTCAAAAAGAGAGAATGGAATAATTAGAATCGGAACAAGAATTCCATGTGTTCTACCTCATAGAATAACTCCAAAACTCTGCGAGATGTTAAAAAAATACAATCCTATTTATATCAACACGCATTTCAACCACCCTGACGAAATTACCCCTGAAAGCAGAAGGGCGTGTAAGATGCTTGCTGATGCAGGAATCCCTCTCGGATGCCAGACAGTCCTGCTGAAGGGTGTAAATGACAGTCCAGAAGTTATGAAAAAACTTATGCAGGGGCTTGTGAGCATGCGTGTGCGTCCATATTATATTTATCAGTGCGATCCTGTGAAAGGGGCGAATCATTTCAGGACTCGTGTTGAAAAAGGACTAGAAATTTACAAAGCATTAAGGGGGTGGACATCGGGATTATGTGTCCCGCATTATGTTATTGACGCACCGGAAGGAGGTGGAAAAGTTCCATTAATTCCAGAGTATATCCAATTCATCGATGGAAACAAAGTTGTGATGAAAAATTATTGTGGGAATATTCATGAGTATCCGCAGGTTGAAGAATTATCAGAAAATTTATAAACCTTATTTTCCCATAATTTTTATCCAACAACTTTAAGTTGTTCTAACATCGTAAGATGTGCTGAATATGACAGAAAAAATAAATTCAATTTATAGTTTAAGTGCTCAGGAGTATAATTTAAAATTAGCTGAAGCTTTGAAAAAAATCCCTGAAATTAAATCACCTGAATGGGCTGAATTTGTAAAATCAGGTAGTGCAAAAGAGCGTCCTATTGACGACGAGGATTTCTGGTATAAAAGAACTGCGAGTGTTTTAAAACAGATTTACAAGAAAAAATCAATTGGTGTTGAAAGATTAAAGACAAAATATGGAAGCAAGAAAAACCGCGGAATGAAGCCGGAAAGATTCAGAAAAGCAGGAGGGAAGATTATAAGGACAATTCTGCAACAGTGCGACGCTGCAGGATTTACTGAGATTCAAAAACCAGTAAGAGGTGTTAAAAGCAAAAAACCAGGAAGAATACTCACAGAAAAAGGAAAATCTTTTTTGGAAGAAGTTAATTAAAAATGGGAATAAAAAATCCAGATAAAAAAGCGAAATTGTCCAAGAAGGCAAAACACACAAAGTGGGCTCCTGTCTGGGCTGTTTTAAAAAAATTCGGAAAAGGGAAAAAAGTCCATCCGTCCGCGATAACAAAATACAGAAGGAGCTGGAGAAGAACTAAACTTCACATTAAACCAAGAAAAATCAGAAAATCACACTTTGGATAAGAATGGCAAAAAAAACTGATAAAAAAACAGAAGAGAAAATTGAAAGAGAATATGTAATTCCGCTGAGATGGGAGTGGAAAAAAGTTCCGAGGTATAAACGGGCGAAGAAGGCAGTGAAGGCTATTCGGGAATTTTTAGTAAGGCATATGAAAATTTATGATAGAAATTTAAACAAAATTAAAATTGATACTTATTTAAATGAATACATCTGGTTTAGAGGAATTAAAAAACCTCCTGCAAAAATTAAAGTTAAAGCTGTTCGCGAAGGGGAAATTGTAAAAGTTGAACTTGCTGAGCTTCCTGAAAAATTGAAATTCAAAAAGGCACGTGAGGAGAAAATTGAAGCTGTTGGAAAAGAAGCTGCAAAAAAGAAAAAAAGATCTGCTGAAAAAGAAACAGAAGAAAAAAGGCCAGAAGAAAGTGAGGAGAAAAAAGAAGAAGAGAGTCAAAAAGAAAAGCTTTTAGCTAGCTCGTCTGAAATCCAAGCTAAAGAAAAAAAAGCTGCTGTTATCGAGGCTGGAAAAGAAATGGAAAAGCAAAAAGCAAAAATGATGAAACATCAGGCAGGTGGCAAGACAAAAGAGCCGAAGAGACAGAAAAGAATGGCTTTAGCGAAATAATTCTGCGACGGTTTGCTTCGAGAAACACGCCGGAAGAATGGCACTGGCAAAATAATTAATGTAGATATTTATTTGTATTCTTATAATGTTTCGAAGAAATGGATGAAATTTTCAAAACTCTCTCATAGACTTCTAAAACTTCATCTAAAACCTTTTCTCTTTTCTTGCACTCTTTAATTAAATCTTTGTGTCGCTCTCTCTCTTCTGGAGTTAATGTTTCAGCACAATCATCAATTGAACCCATGATATCAAAAGCAGAAATACTTTAAAAGAATTTATCTTATTTATTATATGGTTCAAAAAAAATCAATTAAAGAAATCCTCGAATTTGGAATTATAAACATCGACAAGCCGTCAGGACCTACAAGTTTTAATGTTTCTGATTTTGTAAGAAAAAGTATGAAAGAGATTGGTGTGAGGAAGACTTCACATTTTGGTACTCTTGATCCGAAAGTTACAGGAGTCCTGCCGATTGCACTGAATAGAGCTTGTAAATTAACTGGATTTTTTCTAGGAGAAGATAAAGAATATGTCGGAATTATGAGATTTCACAAAGAAATTTCTATTAAAGATCTTAATAGAATAATAGAAGAAAAATTTTTAGGGAAGATTAAGCAGATACCTCCTGTAAAGTCAAGAGTCAAAAGGCAAGAGAGAGAAAGAGAAATTAAAAGTTTTAAAATTTTAGAGCAGGATAAAAATGATTTTTTATTCAGAGTTGAATGCGAAGGGGGAACTTATATCAGAAAGCTCGTTGATGATTTAGGAAAAGAATTAGGAATAGGGGCGCACATGCTGGAGTTAAGGAGGATAAGAGCAGGAATTTTTTCAGAAGAAGATAAAGAGTATCCTTCTGTAAATTTATATGATTTTGAAAAAGCTGTTGAAGAATATAAAAAAGGAAATGAAAAATTATTAATAAAAATTTTAATTCCTGCTGAAGAAGCAATTAGGAAAATATATCCTGTTGCAGAAATTAAAAAAGACAATTTAAAGCAGATTTTTACAGGAAAGCCGATTCACAGCAAAGATTTAATTGAAAAGAAGGGATTTGAAAAAGGGGAAATTATCTGTGTTTTTTGCAGGGGGAAATTTATAGGCATGTATGAAGTTATAAACAGCGACGGAGTTTTTGCAAAGCCGAAGTTTGTTATGCAAGAGATAAAGAAGTAGCAATTTTTAATTCATTTTTAATTTTTTTATCTGTTTTTTCAGGATGATGTCTGCAGAAATATTCTATCTCACTTGCGGATTTATGCGCTGAAGTGTGATTATTTTCTTTATTCCACTCTTTAGTCATGAATCCAGAACCATAACCCGAACCCTTTGCCATTAAATTTCTTTCATGAATTTCATGAATGAGCGCAAACTTACGTTCTTTTTGAGACATATCGTCATCAAGCCATATCTCTCCAGATGGAATAAAAGGATAAACTAAGTCGTGACCTCCCTCTGTAAAATCAATAAAGAAAAAACTTCTTACAAGCTTTCCGTCGACAATCCATACTCTAAGATTTTTATTTGAATATGTATGAAGAATTTTTTTGTGAACTTTCTTTATCATCTCAGCTTTATGTTTTTTTGTTTTAAAATCCATAATGATAAATTTGTTTTTCATTCGCTCTGCGCGTTCTGCTAAATCTGCTTTAGTAATCGCATCAAAATATGATGCACCGGCTTCCATCATCTTATTCTCCACCAAAAGATGCTGTACAAAAAAATGCTCTTCTTTTCCTCCGTGCTCTTTATCTATCCAGAATTCATTTTCAGGTATAAATTTAAATCTGTAATGCTGACCAAAATTGTTAAAATCAATGTCAATGTTCTTTCTTACAAAAGCACCGTCGACAATCCAAATAACGAACTTTGAAATCCCACCGTATTTTTTTAGATAGGGCTTTTTCATTCATTATAAATTAAAAAGAAATTTATAAATTTATCATAAGATTTAAGAATAAAAAAATTCAAAATAAGATATGAAACACTTCATATATTTCTCAGCAAAAGCAGCTACGAGCGGGAAGGCACTTTCAGGAGGAGATTTAATGAAAGCGGGAAGGATGGATATTGCGATTCATTCTCTTATTCAGGGAGTTTTTTTATCTCATGATTTCAGAAAAGATGTAAAATTTCATTTTGTCTTTTATGGGATGCCAGACCCGCCGAAGCATATTGAAATTCAGGTTAAAGAAGGAACTCCAATAAGCAAGAAAGATGTTGCAAAAATTATTCAGAAATTATTGTATAAATATAAAGAAGGTGAGAAGAATGAAGTTTTCCCTGGATGCTTTGTTGAAAAGAAAAGTTTCCTGAATGTTGTTGGTGAGCTAAGTGAAGAAAATGAGATTTTTATTTTAGATAAAAGAGGAGAAGATATAAGAAAAGCAGAAATTCCTGAAAATTGTGTTTTTATAATTGGAGACCATGCAGGACTGCCGAAAAAAGAAATGAAAAGATTAAAGCAAATTGCGATTCCTGTTTCTGTGGGGACAAAAATGTATTTTGCTTCGCAGGTTGTGGCTATTGTGAATAACGAGCTTGATTATAGGGGGATTTAACAAGATTTATTTGCCTAGATAAACTCAACAAAATTAATAAACTCCTTCTCACTTCTCTAATTATGAAAAAGTCCGTGAGAATTTACATTGAGGGAATAGTTCAGGGTTTATTCTTCAGGGCATTTGTAAAAGAGAATGCAGAGAGATATAATGTAAAGGGCTTTGTAAGAAATCTTGAAGATGGCAGAGTTGAGGTTTTTTTAGAAGGAAATACAAAAGAGGTAGATAAAATGATTGAACTCTGCAAAAAAGGACCCAAACATGCTCAAATTAAAAATGTTGAAATAAAACCAGAAAGATTTCAGGATTTTAAGAACTTTAAAGTGATGTATATTTAAAATGCAAACAAATACAGGGTTTCATCATTATAATATAAGAAAAAGAATACATAAAAAATATGAGCCATATCCTCATCCTGATAAACTAAAAAGAATTTTTGATAAAATAATTTACATTGCTGTTATTCTCGGTCCTATTATGAATCTTCCTCAGTTATACAAAATATGGCATTACAAAGAGGCTGCAGGAGTTTCTTTTATTTCCTGGGCGAGTTTTTCAGTCGGTTCTGCTACCTGGCTTTTATACGGGCTCTTGCACAAGGACAAACCAATTTTAATTATGAATTCTTTTTTAATAATAATCCAGGTTTTAATTGCAATTGGTGCTTTTTTATATAAATGATTTAAAATGATATATGTAAATTCTGACGGCGGTGCCAGAGGGAATCCAGGGCCTGGGGCAATAGGAGTTGTAATACGAAATGAGGGGCAGATTTTAACAGTTCATAGTGAGTTTATTGGAATGAATGTAACAAATAATATTGCAGAATATAAGGCATTAATCAAGGCGCTTGAATTAACTTCTAAATTTGGAGATGAAATAACTTGTATTTTAGACTCTGAATTGGTTATCAAACAGCTTCTCGGGAAATATAAAGTGAGAAACCAGAAACTTTTGAAGCTTTTTTTAGAAGTGCAGAAACTTCAGGATAATTTTAAAAAAATTCATTATCTTCATAACAGCAGATGGAACCAGTTTCAGCAAATGGCAGACGAACTGGTGAACAGAGAGCTGGAGAAAAGAGGGTTTAGAAAATATAAAAATGAAATATAATAAACTTATTAGAGACAAAATTCCAGGGATAATCAGAGACAAAGGGGCAGTTCCAATTACTCATAAAGCAAAAGATGAAGAATATTGGGAAAAATTAAAAGATAAACTTAAAGAGGAAGTTAATGAATTTCTTGAAAACAGCGACGAGGAAGAGTTAGCAGATATCTTAGAAGTAATTTATGCTATATGCGACTTCAGAAAAATTGGTAGAGAAAGATTAGAATTTATCAGAAAGAAGAAGTTTGAAGGGAGAGGAGGATTTGAAGATAAAATAATTCTTGACGAAATAAAAGATTAAATATATAAAACTAATTTTCCTGTTTATAGAATGTCGAGAGAAAATCAGATTATCAGCGAACGAATGAGAAAAATAAAAGAACTGGAAAAAATTAGAATCAACCCTTATCCTAATAAATTTGAAAAAACACACACTTGCGAAGACTGTCTTAAACTAAAAATTGGAAGTTCTGTAAAAACAGCTGGGAGAATTATGACAAAAAGAGAGCTTGGAAATATTGCTTTTGCAAGACTGCGCGATGGATATGGAGAAATTCAGATAGTTATGCAGAAAAACGAGACACCTGAAAAAGAGAGGGAATTTTTTAAAAAATTTATTGATGCAGGAGATTTTATTGGCGTAGAAGGAAAAATTTTCAAGACAAAAACAAAAGAAATTTCAATTCTGGTAAAAAAATTAACAATGCTTTCAAAGAGCGTTCTGCCCCTGCCTGAAAAGTTTCACGGACTGCAGGACAAGGAGGAGAGATACAGAAAAAGGTATCTGGATTTAATTATGAACCCTGAAGTTAAAGAGGTATTTGAAAGGCGTTCTGAAATTATAAATTCTATTAGAGGATTTCTAGATAAAAAAGGCTATATTGAAATTGATTGTCCCATGCTTCAACCTATTTACGGTGGAGGTTCTGCCAGGCCTTTTGAAACTTCTCTCAATGCATTAAAGATGAATATTTATCTTTCTATCTCTACTGAACTTTATTTGAAAAGATTAATTACAGGAGGATTTGAAAAGGTTTATGCAATGAACCGGGTTTTTAGAAATGAGGGAATTGATGCAACACACAATCCTGAATTTACAATTTTAGAAACAATGTTGGCCTATAATGATTATGTCACAAATATGGATTTATTTGAAGAGATGGTGGAATCTGTTGCAAAAAAAGTTTTAGGAAAAACTAAAATAAATTACCAGGGAAAAGAAATTGAATTAAAGAGACCTTGGAAAAGAATGTCTATGGTTGAATCAATAAAAAAGTTTGCTAAATTAGATGTCGAGAAAATGTCTGACGAAGAATTAAGGAAAAAGATTAAAGAATTAAAGATAGAAATTCCTTTTTTTAAGAGAGGTATCGCAATTGAGGGAATTTTTTCTGAATTAGTTGAATCAAAATTAATTCAACCGACAATTATTTATGATTATCCTTATGAAACCTGCGGTCTTGCTAAACCAAAAGAAAATAATCCTCAATGGGCAGAAAGATTTGAGCCTTTTATTAATGGTTGGGAAATGGGAAATAATTATTCAGAGCTGAATGATCCAAAAATATTAGAGAAATACTGGAAAGAACAAGAGAAAAATTCTAAACTTGATTCTGAAGCTCAAAAATACGACGAGGATTTTATTAATGCTTTGAAAATTGGTATGCCTCCTACAACAGGTCTTGGTTTGGGGGTAGATAGGTTAATTATGTTATTAACAAATTCTCCGTCGATAAGAGATGTTATTTTGTTTCCGTTTATGAAACCTGAAAGTATAAAGATTTAATTATGTTCTACATAATAATAAATTATAAAACCCTTCTTCAACTTCTTTTTTTATGACTCTTCCTATTACACGACAGCAGGCACTTGAAGTTTTGAAAAAATTTCCGCAGAGTGATACTGATATGAACCATTATTTAGAAAGCGAGGCAATTATGCGAGCACTTGCTGAATATTTTAAAGAAAATGCTGATTATTGGGGCATGCTCGGACTTCTGCACGATGTGGATTGGGCGACAACTAAAGAAAATCCTTCTGAACATTTAAGCAGAGCTCCTGAAATTTTGAGAGAAGTTGGTTTTGACGAGGAATTTATTGAAATTATTTTGTCGCATGGATGGGGGCATGAAATTCTTCCTCAGTGGAAAGACAAACAGCGGGAGAAAAAAATTGAACACTGTCTTGCTGCTGCAGAAACGCTGACAGGAATAATTTATGCTTATGCTTTGATGCGAGGGAAGAAAATTTCAGATATGGAAATTTCTGGGCTGAAGAAAAAATTCAAAGACAGAACATTTGCGGGAAATTGCAACCGCGATATTGTGAAAGAAATTGAAACAACAGATTTGAGTCTTGATGAGTTTTTTAGCATCTCAATCAAAGCACTGAAAAATATAAAAAGAGAAATTGGCTTGGAATAGAATGCCGGGACTAATAATAAAATCAAACATAAAGAAAGTTGTGAAAGAACTGCAAAAGGATAATGAAGAAGTCACTAGTGTTGCAGAAGAAGTTGGGAGGGCACTTGACAGAAAAGTTGAAGAGATGCTCGAGCATGCAATAAAAAGGGCGAAGGAAAACCACAGACGGACTTTGCATGCGAGGGATTTATAGTTTTAGTTCTAGAGAAAAGGAAAATAATAAAAATCTATATCCCTTTCTTTTTTTATGAAAAGAATCAAAAAAGAGAATAAAGAAAAAATCATGGAGATGATTGAAAAAGCAGGGAGTGATGATTATGACACCGAATGGATAGATGAGAAAGGAAAACTTTCTATTTCTAAAGATAAAACTAAAATTAAAGAGGGTAAACGAAGTCGCACAGCAGGTGTTAGGTTTGAATTACAAATCAGAAAAGATTTGGAAAATAAAGAGAGAACAGTTGATAAATGGAATAATAATGTTGATTTAGAAAAAGGAGTTCTTGTGCAAGCAAAGAGGAAATATAACCCTTTCAAGAAAATGCTTGTTGTTGGAACAGGGTTTCCAGATTTTATCTCTATTAAAAATATTCATAATGAATTATATAGTGTTATTGGAGTAGAAGTAAAGATGAATGGGATTCTCTCAAGAATAGAAAAAGAGAAGTGTAGATGGTTGCTTGATAAGAAAGTTTTCTCACAAATATGGATTGCAAAAAAAGGCAAAAAACGAGGGGAAATAGTGTATGATGATTTTCAAGAGAAGTATGGTAAAAAACACAATAAAACTTAAAATTGATATTTCTTTTATTAATTTATGAAAAAAGCGGTTGTGTTATTATTTTTAATAATTTTAATTTTCCCTATGTATAAAGCAATCTGTGAGGAAGGACAGATAAACATTAATACAGCATCGCTGGAAGAGTTGGACAAATTATCAGGAATCGGGCCTGTAAAAGCACAGGAAATAATTGACACCAGACCATTCAAATCTGTTGATGAACTTATTAATGTTTATGGAATCGGCGAGATAACTCTTGAAAAAATAAAAGACCAAGGATTAGCATGTGTTGAGGAAGAAGAAACTGAAGATAAAGAAGAGAAAATTGAAGAAAAAGAAGAAGATGAAAAACCTGAAGAAAGTAGGGTTGTTTCAAATATTCAAACAGGTGCGGTGATTAAAGAAGAAAATAAAACAATGGAGATAATCAAACTTTCTCCGCAAAATATAAAAAGAGATGAAGGCAAAAGTTTTTCATTGAGAAATTATGCAAAGTATGGATTTGCAGGATTTTGTGTTCTGCTGATTTTTTTGCTGATTACAAGGAGGAAATTATTTGAAAAAAATGAGTTCGATGAATGACATGGAAACAAAGGGAATAAAAGCAGTAATGATAGTTGAGGTTATTGGAAAACCACCTGAGCATCTTACTGAAACACTGGAAAAGATAATTGCTGATATAGACGCTGAAAAAGGTGTGCAAGTTATGAATAAAAATTTAAAAGAACCTGCGGAGATAGAAAAGCAAAAAGGTTTTTACAGCAGTTTTGCTGAGATAGAAGTTGAAGTTGAAGAAGTTTTATATCTCGCTGTTCTGATGTTCAAGTATATGCCTGCAAATATTGAGATTATTTCTCCTGAATTAATTGCGCTCTCCAACAACGGCTGGAATGATATTTTTAATGAGCTGACAAGAAGATTGCATGGATACGATGAAGTTGCGAAAATACTCCAGTATGAAAAATATATTCTTGAAAAAAAATTAAGAGGAGTTTTAGAAGAGCAAAAACCCTCTGAGAAAAAGGGAAAAAAACAATCTAAGAAAAAATAATTATTTTTTTCTTTTAAATAAATCTATAGGACCTGTTCCTGCTTTTTTATATTTTTTAAAATAAAACCAGACTAAACCGCCAACTATTAAAGCCAGCAAACTCCAGCCGATAATTTTTCCTGTTGAAGATTTTTCGTTTGCAATTGTCTGATTTTGAGAAGAAGGGCCTCCTCCATTTTCTTCGAAGCTTTCATTCGCAGGGGGAATGTAATCTTTTATGAAGTTCAAAGTAAGAAAGTAATAAGTTAAAATAGTTTCATTATCTTTTAATTCTGCTTTTATATATCCTTCAATTGTGCCTTCCTCTTCGGAAAACAAGTCAAAATCTATTTTCATTTTTGAGCCTGCTTCAAGTTCTTCTATTTCCTCAACTGAAAGAGTCAGATAACTGCTTAATTCTTCTGAAACAGACAAAGTGATATCTTTTAGAGTTTCTTCTCCCAGATTATGCAAATACACAAATCTTGTTTTTTCATCTCCTGTTGCAACAGAAATATTTGATTCAGAAAAATCAAATTTCATTCCTCCTTTTTCCACTTCAGCTGATTTATTAGCATAAACATAAATAGGAATTTCGTAGCTTAAATTTGAAGAGGAGAACTTGATTTTTTTCAAAGAAGTTTTTGTTATCCCATTTACTTCAAAATTTATTTTTTTTATTTCCCCTGATTTTAAATTAAAGAAGTAATCATCTGAATCTGAAATTGCTTTTTCAAACAGCGACGAGAAAAATCCCTCAGAGCTGCTTCCTGAAACAGTGTCTGTTTTTACATTGATAGTTATAAGATACGCCTGAAGATTCTGAACCTGAATCGAAAAATCCCCGCTAGTTATTACAAACCCTTTGTCAATTGAAAAAAGAGCTGTCTCGCCTTTAATTGTGAAATTTCTTTCCAAGTCAGCACTCTCTGTTTTTCCTCCAATCATATATTCAACTTCTTTTATCATCAGAGTGTAATTGCTCTCTGTTTTTCCGAGGAGGGAAATCGCAATATAATAATCATCTTCAATTTTTGCAACAGAAGGGTCTGCAGAAACTCTGACATGCCCGCGATAAAGGTAAATATTTTCCTTAAGAATCGGCTTGATGAAATTTCCTGATATTTTTGCTGTGAGCATTTCTCCCTGCTGAAATTCTGTTTTCATATCCCACTCAACTGCCTGTATTAATGGAAATAAAAATAAAATCAAAATAATCACTGCACTTTTTTTCATATTCAAATAAAAGAAAAAGGGTTAATAAAGTTTTTTTATTTGCTCATTTCTTTTAATTTTTTAAGAACATCGTCTAATTCAGGAGAAGGTTTTCTGATTTTTCTTTCTGAAAAATGAGCAGACATCTGTGGTCTAGAAATAGGGACTATTGTCCTTGGAATAGGACGCCTGATTGGAATTCTTGAGGACGGAGGCAGGTTGCTTGGTTTAGAAGGGGGTTTCCCTCTTTTAAATTTAGAGGTTATTCTATACCAATAAGGTCTTATTTTGTCTCTAAAAATAATTCCAAAAATCACAAGAATAATCAATATACCTAAAATCCAAATCCACCAGTAGCTTTTTTCTGGTTTTTTCATACAGCATAAATACGTAGAAGAATCACAAGAATATTCTGAATTTGCTTCATATCCTTCGTCACATTCAAAAAGATTGCAAGTCCCTCCAAAAGTTTCGCAATCTGATTCTCTCTCATCTGATTCATAGCAACTTCCAATACAGCATGTCTGTCCATATTCTAAATCTGACGCAGAAAAAGTTGTTCCGTCGCATTTTTCATTTGAACTGCAAACCTCTCCTCCTTGCTCTGAGCATGTTTTTAGTTTTAATTTTTCATTGCAACAAATATTCGGGAAAGAACAACCAGTGTATTCTGTTAATTCTGTTCCTCCTGAATCTGTGCAGTCTGCCCTTGACAGGCAATAAAATCCTGCGTTAATGCAATCAATTTTTGTAGTTGTAGTTCCACCAGTAGTTGAAGTTCTCGGCCATATTGAATATAGCACAAAAGCATTATTTCTTATGCTTCCTCTCCAGCATCCTGTGCTCTCGTCCTGTATTTCCAAGAGCCAGTTTTTTGAATTTGTTTTTTGTGAAACATCCTCGTATTTGAACGGGTAAAGTGCAAGAGCAGTGTCGTAAAACTTGTCGCCTGATTCGTCCCAGTAAGAACTTGCTTTTTGCATTTCAAGAACATTCTGCTTGAAACCGTCATCTCCAGTCAGAACATATAAAAATGATTCTGGAATGTATTTTTGGTTTTCTTTTGCCATGGCGATTAAATAAGGAAGATATTCAGAAACATCTTCTTTAAGATAATCTAAAACTAATGCAGCCCATAAACTTCCCTCGTATGTGCAAGTTCCTCCTTGAGAAAAGCATGCAGAATTAACTTTTTCTTTTGTTGTTCCTTCTGCTGATGCCTCGCTTGTTTTTTCAAGTACATGAATTACAGGAGAATCTTTTTTCTTAAACAGCAATGATGTTAAAAATCTCTCACTGCATTTTATTTCAAATTCATGCTGATAGCAGGACGGAGAAACTCTCAGCCACCATCCTCCTTCTTCAACAGACAAACAGCTTCCTGCTGATGAAATTATTTTTTTATCCTCTCCAATAGAAATTTGATAAGAAGAACCAGCATAAGTTATTGAACATGTTGTTGCACCAGGGCTTTCTATCTGCAGATACCAGATTAATTCAGGTGGTGTTGATTTTTGCGAGAGCAACCATTCCTGCCCATCAGTAGTTGAACTTCCAGATTCATGTATTGCGAGAACTGCCTGAGCAGTTGATTTTATTGTGCATCCGGTTTTAGGCCAGCAGTCAGAATCACTTTTCTCGTCAGAAACTTCTTTTTTACATTTGCCGATTGCAAGCAGAGTGAAAATATTATCTTCAAGAGAAGAGGAACACTCTTCTTCTACCTGGTTCTCAAGACACTGATATGCTTTGTCAATCTTAGCATACTCGCTGTCAGACTCAGCAATAGTTATATTTACTTCGTCTGTTTCATTCTCCTCTGAAAAAATCACTGGTGCTAAAAAGATTACTAAAAATAAAATACAAATAAACAACGCCCTCTTTTTCATGATTAACAAAGTTAAATGTGATTTATAAATATTTTTAAAATTTTTTCTTGAAAAACTCGCTAGACTATCAGTTATTTATTTTTCTCTCCTATTAAACTTTTCTTAATTGTATAGTTAACAGGGTTCTTTACTTTTCTGCAAAGCTCGTCGGGTGTGCAGATTCCGACTCCCTGATAAAATTCTCTGCAGTTTGGAGGCATGATTGGTTTTCTTTTGTAAGCCCAGGCTAACTGAGATTGGATATATCCTTTTTTCAGAGGAGGATTGTTTTTTTCATTCCAGTCATAAATTCTTTTTTCTAATTCTTCCTTTTCCATTCCGACAGAACGGAATAAATTTATAAGAATAAAAACAGCTCTTTTTCTTCCGTCAGAAAGTCCGTTTAAAATTCTCTGCACACAAGGAGGGAAATTTTTTTCAGAAAGATTTTCAAGCTTAATTATTTTAAAATCAAAATTTTTCTTTTCATCCTCGCTTTTGCTGTTTTCTTTGTGCCAGTCAAGAGCCTGCATTAAAAGTTCTGATGCTTCTCCTTCTTCTGCATCAGGAAGAAAATTCTTTATCTGAATCTTCATTGTGTCTGCATCTTTGATTTCAAAAGATTTTATTTCTTCTGGCTCTATAACAACACTTGCAAGAGCGGTTTTCTCGTGAAGAGAATAAGGTGTTCTGAATAAATGTCTAGGAGAAACAAGAACCAAGTCAGGCATTACTTCTTTTGGAGCTTTGAAATCTTTTATGTATTTATTCGGCTTTTCCAAATCAGAAATTCTTTCTATGAGCTCTTTTTTCGTCGCATGTATTATATACTTTGTTATTATTCTCGGCCATTCAGGAAACATATCAGAAGTTTTTATTTCATTGACAAATTTAGGAAAAGCTTTCCACGGAACAATAATATGAAACCCCTTGCTTCCTGAAAACTTCACTCCTAAATTTTTAATTCCATGAAATTTTAAAATTCTGATTATTATTTCAGCCATGATTTTCGAATAATCAATATATTTGCTGTCAATATCTACAAGCAAATCCCATCCCTCTCTCAACTCATTTGCTTGCTGTTCTGTCATGCCTGTGATAATTTTCAGAGGTTCATTCCAGATCTCTTCTGAGCAGTGAAAAGAAGTTGCTCCACGACGAACAAGCTCAAAAATATCATTAGGATACTGAAAAGAATCAGGGCGTTTGCCGAAACCTTCAAAATACCTCGGGCAGATTTCCCTTTTTTTGCAGAATTCAAAAATTGCTTTCTGAACATCAGGACGGGAGTAGTAGAGGTGAGTGATTTTTCTAACTCTCTGCTCTTTAAGTGATTCTGACATAAACAAAGAAAATCCCAAAGATTTATATTGTTTGTTGTGAAAAATCTTATTCTTTATATTTCTTAAAAACAACAATCCTTAAAAACAGGGTATATTTTTTAGTTTAATGAAGGCTAAACTTGAAAATCCTGCCTTGCTTTCAAAAGCAGTTGAATTAATTTCAGAACTTGTTACAGAAGTGAGAATAAAAGCCAATGAATTTGGAATGAGTATCACTGCAATTGACCCTGCTAATGTGGCGATGGTGAGTTTTAAAATCCCAAAGAGTATTTTTTCTCAGTTTGAGGCAGACAATGAAATTCTCGGGGTTAATCTTGACAACTTAAAAAAAATCTTAAAAAGATGCGGAATTGCGAGCAACCTAATTTTAGAAAGAGAAGAGAATATGCTGAAAATCCAGATTGAAGACAGAATAAAAAGAAATTTCACTCTTAATTTAATTGACATTGAAGGAGAGGAAAAAAATCTTCCTAATCTTGATTATTCTGCAAGAGTTGAGCTAAACTCCCTCGATATGACTGCATCTATTGAGGACTGTGCTGTTGTAGCAGACGCATGCTCATTTATAATAAAAGACGGGAAATTTATAATTGAAGCAAAAGGAATTAATTCTGCACGCTCAGAATTTTCAACAGATGAAGCAAAAATCGATGCTGAAGAGTGCAAAGCAAGATACAGTCTTGAATATCTGCAGAAATTCTCAAAAGCATCCAAACTTTCTGAAAAAACAATTCTTCACTTTGCAAATGACCATCCTCTAAGGATAGACATCAGAACAGCGAATATGGAATTTAATTTTATTCTGGCTCCGAGAGTTGAGACTGAAGATTAATACGAAGACAAAGAAAATATCAATAGCGAGTGTTGGGCTGAGTTGAGGATTGAAATTCTGCAATTTATCAAAACATTTATATAAAGCATTTTAGTAGTCTTACTAAATAAGATAAAATATACTTTATAATATAAAATAATACTTTTAAAATGAAAGAGAGAATATCAGCGACAATAGACAAAGAAACACTGTCAATAATAAAAGAACTTTTGAAAAAAGGAAAATACAGGAATAAATCACATATTATTGAAGAGGCAATAAAAATAATGAAAAAAAATGAATAAAAGAGGGCAGGTAACAATTTTTATTGTAATAGGATTAATTTTAGTAGGAGCAGTGGTTTTATTTTTTGTGGTAAGAAGCGGTTTTGTTTTAAATCTGTTCAAGGAAAAAGAAATTAATTCTGCTTCTTTTTTAGATTTGTGCATAGAGGAAAAATTAAGAGAAGGTGTCCAGATGATTTCAATGAGAGGGGGGCATATAACAAACCCTTTAAACAGAACATTTCAGTTTATAGGAGAAAAATCCAATGACATTTCTTATTTATGCTACAATCAGAATTATTATCTTCCCTGTATAAATCAGGAGCCTATGCTGATACAGCACCTAAAAAAAGAAATAAAAGAATACATAAATCAGGATGTTGAAGAGTGTTTTAACAAGTTGTCAGCAAGTTTAGAAAAGCAGAATTATGAAGTTGAAAAAATTTACCGCGATTTTGATGTTGAATTTGCTCCTGGAAAAATTATTCTGAATATCGACGCTGAGCTGTCTCTTAAGAAGAATGAAGAAGTGTCAATAGAAAAAGGCTTCAAAATTATAAAACTGAGCAATTTTTATGATACGGCAGTTGTTGTTCAAGAAATTATCAGTCAGGAGGCGCAGTATTGCAATTTTGAATATACTGGTTATATGCTTCTATATCCTAAATTTAAAATAGAAAAATTCACAACAGGAGACTCAACTGAGATTTACAGAGTAGAGCATAAAAACTCAAAAGAAAAATTTCAGTTTGCAGTAAGAAGCTGTGTGATTCCTCCAGGAGTTTAAATGAAGAAAAATAATTTCAAAAAAATAAAACCAAGTATTTTAATCTGTGCAGTGGTTCAGATATTTTTGCTGATAAACTTAATGACAGCGCAGAATTATTTTCTGAGCAAAACTTACGACGACAAAACAGAAGCGAATAATCAAGATATTTTTTCAAAAAAAATTTTAGGAGTTTTTTTAAAAATAATTTCAATAAAACAAATTAAAACTGTATCTGCATATTGGGTTCCAAGTGGTTTCTGCTGTCCTAAAACAGAAGATGGAGAATTATGCAGAACTCTAAAAAGCGAAGATATTAATTATGTAAACTGCTCTTATGAATTAATTCTTGGTTCATGCGAAGAAGTGTTCTGCCTCAAATGTTGTCCAAGAACAAAAAATGGGGAAATATGCAAAAACACAATTCTTCCTGAAAAAGACATGTGTGCTGAAAATATTGTTTATGGCTCATGCGAGGCTGTGAACTGCAAAATTTTAAATCAGTTTGAAGGGAACAGCGGAGAAAAAATTGAAATAGATGCTTCGTGGAACTGCTGTCTAAAAACAAAAGGAGGAGCAATATGCCAGGACTTTCTGCCGACAGATGAAGACAAATGTGAAACTTCTGTTCCAACAGAATGCAGTCAGGTTTCAGAATGCAAACTCGGATGCTGTATTGACGACGACGAAGGTTTGTGCACACCGAGAGCACCAAAGCAAAAATGTGAGGATAATGGAGGAAAATGGGATAGTGAGGAAAACTGTGCTTTGGAAGAATGCCAAAAAGGATGCTGTGTTTTAGGAGAGCAGGCTTCATTTGTCACAGAAAAAAGATGCGAGGTTTTATCCTTAATCTTCAGCACTGAAAAAGATTTTAGAAAAGGGGAATCAGAATTTTCATGTCTATTGCTAGCGAAGAGCCAAGCAAAAGGAGCATGTGTTTATGATGAAGGTATCTGCAAAAGTTTAACAGAAGAATCCTGCTTAGGAACAGGCGGAAGATTCTACAAAAATTATTTGTGTTCTCATCCTGATTTAAACACAATATGCGAAAGGCAAAGTGAAGTAAAATGTGATGATTCAGAGAACAATTTCGAAATATACTGGTTTGACAACTGTGGAAACAAGGAAAATATTTATTCTTCTGACAAGGAAAAATCATGGAATAATGGAATGATTCTAAAAAAAGAAGACAGCTGTAATCCTGATTTGTCAAATATTGGTTCTAAAACATGCGGGAACTGCAATTATTATCTTGGAAGCAAATGCGTGCAATCAGATGAAGAAAATGGAAAAAAAGTTGAAGATGGAAATTACATCTGCAAAAACCTCAACTGCATAGATGACGACGGAAAAGAATGGAAAAACGGAGAAAGCTGGTGCGAATATGATTCTTATATTGGAGATGGAAAGGACACTGTTGGAAGCAGGCACTGGATTAAAACCTGCACAGAAGGAGAGATAATCACAAGAGGCTGTGCTGATTACAGAGGAGAAATCTGCGTTCAGTCAAAAATGGAAGAAAGTGAAAAAGAATTTTCAGTAGCATCCTGCGTTATGAATGAAGCTACAAAATGTCTTGAATACAACACAAGAAGCAACATGGCTGAACTCTGCAATGAAAATCCATACTGCATGATAAAAAATATTGCTATAAGCAAGTATTTTAAATTTGACATCTGCGTCGGAGAATATCCAAAAGGATTTGATTTAAGAGATTCAGGACAAGAACAATTATGCGGTCTTGCAACTCAAACCTGCACTGTTTATTATCAGAAAAACTGGAAAGGTGGTTGGGACTGCATTGCTAACTGCGAATGCAAAACAGAAGCATTTGTTCAACAGATGAATGACTTCTGCATTTCCCTCGGAGATTGCGGAAGCTATATTAATTATATAGGAGAGGGGACAAGCAGTTCAAAATTAAATGGAGCAGATGTGCCGTGGAGCCAATATAAAGAATTTGCAAATCCAGTTGAAGGAAAATATGCTGTTCCACGAAATATAAGTGAATCCTCTTATGCTCTTGTTGGAGCAGGAGAACCATATGTTCCTGAAGAAGGAAGTGAAATTGAAAAAACAATTGAACTCCTCGGACAAATTTCAGGTGCTTCAGGACTTTTAATTCAAGGTGCTGGGTATTTTTTTCCTGAGTTAATTAAAACTGCAGCAGTAGAAGCAGGTAATTCTGCGTCCCTAGCAACCGCAACCACCCTCGGAGCAATAGGCAGTGCAGCAGTAGGAGCAGGAATTGGAATGTTTGCTGCGAAATATTTAGGAGAATTATTTGGTGTGAAAGGCGACGGGCTTGCAGTAATGACTTTTGCAGGGGGTGTTTCTGGTGCTGCTGCAGGATATATGATTGCAACACAGGCAACAACAGTCGGATGGGTTTTTTTCTGGGGAGGCATTGCTTTGATGCTTTATATTATTATAATTGGGTGGGGTGAGACAAAAGAAGAAAAAATTGAATTCAAGTGTATGATGTGGGAAGCTCCATTAGGAGGAAGTGACTGCAAAAAGTGCAATGAGAATTCTGAAAAACCGTGCACAAAATACAGGTGCGAAAGTTTAGGGCAGGCATGCAAAATTTTAAATGAAGAGGTTGTTGAGAATCCTGTATGCGAAAACATTCCTTATGAAACAAATCCACCTGTGATAACTCCTGGAGAAAACATAACAGAAGAATATAAATTTCAGAATGAAGAAAACAAAAGAGTTGAGATAAGAAAAGAAGATGGTAGCTGTATTCAGGAATTTACTCCTATTTTATTTGAACTTGAAACAGATGAATATGCGCAGTGCAAATTCAGTTTTGAAAAAAAGAGTGATTATGAAAACATGGGTGATAATTATCCTATTGAGCAGAATTTATTTACATTAAAGCATAATTTTGGATTTTTTATGCCTAGTCTGGAAAGCCTGGAAGTTTATGATGTTGAGGGAGATTTAATAGAAATGTTTGGAAAAACAGACATGTATATCAAGTGCCAGGATTCATGGGGCAATAAAAATTTAGAAGAGTATATTGTTAATTTCTGCATTCACTCAGGACCTGATGTCACTCCTGTTAATCATATTTATACTACTGCAAATCCTTCAGATAATATTTTCCTTAGATACGGAACTAATGAAACCCCAATGACTTTGTGGGTAAATGAACCAGCAGAATGCAAATATGATTCATCTCCTAATAAAGAATATAATAAAATGCTTTATTCTATGGATTGTAGAACAGGGTTAAATCAGAGCCAGACAAATGGATGGCCGTGCTACACCACACTCACAAATTTAAAAGCAGGTGAAAATAAATTTTACTTTAAGTGCAAAGACCAGCCGTGGAAAAGTCCTGAAGAGCAGAATCTGAGGAATATTAATTCGCAGGATTATGAATATACAATTAACATCCCTGAAAAAATATTAAAAATAAATTCAATTTTCCCTGAGGGAGAAATTGAAAAAGGATTTGAACCTGTTCCAATAAATCTTGAAGTAAAAACTTCAGAAGGTTCTGAAAACGGAAAATCAAAATGCTATTACAGCTTTGCGGGATACGGAAATATTTATGAATTTTTTGAAACAAGAAGCAATATACATCTGCAGAATTTTAATCTAATGAGGGGAAGCTACAAGATATATGTAAAATGCACAGATGATGCAGGGGATTCTGCTACAGGGGAGACGAGTTTTAAAATAAAAATTGACAAGTCGCCTCCGAATGTTGTGAATGTTTATTATGAAAACAATAAATTAAAACTAAAAACTGACGAAGACGCTGAATGTTATTATGATTTCAACACATGCAATTACAATCCTGCAAATGCAAATAGAATGACAACCGCCTTTTCAATAACCCACAGTGCAGAGTGGATTCCAGGAAAAGTGTATTATATTAAATGTTTTGATGTGTGGGGGAATGGAGGAAGCGGATGTAGTATTGAAGTTGCTGCGAGCTCAATAACAAAATAATTTATAAATTAAAAAAACATAAAAGAAATATGAAAAAGGGTGAAAATAAGAAAGCACAGGTTACTATTTTTATAATCGTCGCTGTGATTGCAGTTTCATTGGGAATTTTAGTTTATATGTATTACCCGCAGATAAAAGCGACTTTTGGTTTTGAGGAGAAAAATCCTTCGGCATTTATTCAGGATTGCCTTGAAAGAGAAATAAAAACAACTACTGAAAAATTATCTCTGCAGGGGGGGAGCATAAATCCAGAGCATTATTTCTTATATGGAGGAGAGAAAATAAAATATCTATGCTATTCTGAAAGCTACTACGCAAGATGTGTTGTGCAGGAACCTATGCTGATACAGAGTTTTGAATCTGAAATTAAAAATGAAATTGAAGATGAAGTAGAAAAATGCTTTGACTCTATGGAGGAAAATTACGAAAAAAGAGGATATGGTGTGGATTTGAAAAGAGGAGATTTTTATGTTGAACTTCTTCCGAAAAAGATCAGTGTAACTTTCAACAGCACAATTGTTCTTTCAAAAGACAGCTCTGAAAAATACGACTCATTTAAAATAATTTTGAACAATAATCTTTATGAATTGCTGTCTATTGCGAATAATATTTTAGAATGGGAGGCACGGTACGGAGAAGCTGAAACAACTGTTTATATGGATTATTACAGCAATTTAAAAGTTGAAAAGAAAAAGCAGTCAGACGGGACAACGATTTATATTTTAACAGACAGCAACACAAAAGACAAGTTTCAGTTTGCGTCGAGAAGTATTGCATGGGCGCCGGGCTACGGCACAGGAGGAGTTTACTGATGAAAAAAATATTTTTATTAACTGCATTAATACTATTATTAGCAGTGCCTGTTTTTGTTTCAGGAGAAGTTTCTTATTGTTGTGAAAAAACAACCAGCGGAGACTGGTGTTTGAATGCCCCTCTTGAAAAATGCGACGATAACTTCAGAAAAATTCCTGCTTCGTGCGAGGCAACTTCTTACTGCAGATTAGGATGCTGTTACAACAGCAGAGAAGGAACCTGTATGCCGAACACACCTCAAAAAACCTGCGAAGACAAAGGAGGTGTATGGGATGGAAATGCTGAATGCGACATTCCTCAGTGCAGTCTCGGGTGCTGTTTAATAGGAGACCAAACATCATTTGTAACACAAGTGAGATGTAAAAGATTATCTTCACTATACGGACTTGAAACAAATTTCAGAACAGACATTACAAGTGAAGTAATGTGCATCTTGAGTGCAGTGTCTGATGTCAAAGGAGCATGTGTATATGAAAAAGAATTTGAAAAAACCTGCGAGTTTATAACAAAAAAAGACTGCCTTGAAAAAATAGATGAAGAACTGGGTGCAGAATTTCACGAGGGATATTTATGCTCTGCTGAATCACTTGGAACAAACTGTGGAGCGAGCAAAAAAACAACCTGCGTCGAGGGGAAAGATGAAGTTTATTTTGTTGACACCTGCGGAAATTTAGCAAATATTTATGATGCCTCAAAAATAAACAGTGCAGAATACTGGACAAAAGTTTATATAAAATCAGACAGCTGTGGTTCTGGTTCGTCAAATGCAAATTCTGCAACATGCGGAAACTGCGATTATTATCTTGGAAGCACATGCAAAGAATATAAAAGAGGAACAGACAGAGCACCGAATTATGGGGATAATATATGCAGGGATTTGGGCTGTGAATACAAGGGAGTGAGGTATGAGCACGGAGAAACATGGTGTGCAGGAGGAGAGCACGGGAATGAAGGTGTAAGTGTGATTATTTCTGAAAGCGAAGAAGTACCTGATGCGAAAACAGAAAATCTCCCTGGTAGCAGATATTTTAGAATGATTTGCTACAACAATGAAATAAGTGTCGAGCCATGTGCTGATTTCAGACAGGAAGTTTGCATTGAATCAGAAGTGAATGGATTTTCAACTGCTGCGTGCAGAGTAAATATGTGGCAGGACTGCTCTACTCAAACAACAGAATCTGACTGCGGAAACACAGATAGAAGAGATTGTATGTGGAAGCCAGTTGAAATAGGAGGGGTTGTTATGAATCTTTCTTGTTTTCCAAAATATTCTCCTGGATTTAATTTCTGGGAAGCTGGAGGAGATGCTGAATCAACATGCTCGCAGTCAAACAGCATTTGTGTTGTTAAATATGAAAAACAAAAAGGAATTTTTGGAGTTGGAGAGGGGAATTGGAATTGCATTGAAAATTGCCATTGTTTAGGAGAAGGCTTCAAAGATTCAATGAATAATGTATGCACAGCACTTGGCGATTGCGGAGTAAAAGTAAATTATATTGGAGTTGAAGGTTACAAATGATAAAAGCAGATTTTGAAGAATGGATTAAATTCGCAGAGGAAGATTTAGAAACTGCAAGTTATAATATCAATGGCGGGAAAACTGGCGCTGGACTTTTTTTCCTGCAACAGTGTGCTGAAAAATCACTGAAAGCAGTTTATATGAAAAGATTTGAAAATATGTTCAGGACACATGACTTGGTTCTTCTTGCAAAAAAGTTGAATGTTCCTAATGCAATTATGAAATACTGCAAAGAGCTGAATCCTGCTTATCTTTATACAAGATATCCTGATGTTCCAGAGGTGAAAAATCTCAATGAGATGGGGAAAAACCTGCATTTTTATGCTAAAGAAATTTTAAAATGGGCAAAGAAGAATACATAAGGATATTGAAAAAATTCAAGGAGAAATTAAAAGGAAAAATAAAAGTGGAAAAAATGATTTTGTTTGGTAGCAGGGCTGTTGGAGATAATAGAAAAGACAGCGACATAGATTTGCTAATAGTTTCTTCTTCATTCAATGGAAAAAACTTTTTTGACAGAGTAAAAAAAATGTATAATTACTGGGATTTGGATTATGCAGTTGATTTTCTGTGCTATACTCCTGAAGAATTTGAAAAACTCAGCAAAAAAATCAGCATTGTTACAGAGGCACTGAAAACAGGAGTTGAGATAAAATGAGAAAAGAGGAAATAATTCAAAAAATTGAAAGAGCAAAGGAGAAAATAAAAAGTAGTGGTGCAAAGAAGATTGGTGTTTTTGGCTCTGCAATTAAAGGGGGAAAAAATCCAAAAGATATTGACATACTTGTTGAGTTTGACGAAGTAAGTTTTGACAAGTATATAGATTTATTATTATTTTTAGAGAAATTGCTTAAGAAAAAAGTAGATTTAGTGATTGAATCTAATTTGCGTCCTGAACTAAATTATGTAAAAAAAGAGGCAAAATATGTCAAACTATAATTTGTATATTAATTTAATTTTAGAAACAATTGAAAAAATAGAAAAATCTTGCAAAGAAAAAAAACAAATTATCAACAATATAAATTTGCAGGATGCAACTTTAATGAGGCTCCAGATTATTGGAGAAAACATAAAGAAAATTCCTTTAGAATTAAAAAGAAAAAATAAAGAGTTTAAATGGAAAAAATTTGGGAGATTAAGGAATTTAATAAGTCACAGATATGAAACAATAAATTATGAACTTATCTGGAGTTTTATAAAAACTAATTTGCCTGAATTAAAAAAAGAAATATTAAGATTAAAAAATGAAATTAAATAATCGCGGAAAACTTGCAGTTATGCAGATTGGAGTTTTATTAATTGGAATTATCGCAACGACATGGATGATTGGTGGAGTTAGTGGAAATCAACTTAGTTATCCTTTACCAGCAAAACCTGCAAGTGGAGGTGGGATAACAATAGATAGAACAAAAATGTTGAATGCACTTAATGTAGAAGAAAAACCAACAGAATATGGGAACTATAATATATTAAATAAATTACAGACATTAGATAGCAAAGAGGATATTATTGGAGTTTGGAGAAAAAGTGATGGAACTTTTCAATTAATACAAACAACAAACCCTGAGAGTATTTATACCTCAAAGGTTAATTATCTCCCTGTCGACAAATCAGTAATAGAAAAAATGGGTTTATTCAAGGGCTCGTCTAAATTATCAGAACTTCTTGGATTATCTAAAGGAACTTATTGGGATGCAATTGCTACTGGTCTTCAATGGGGCGGGATAGCATATGCTGTGGCAAAATTCGGAGGAGAAATGCTCGGACTTGATAAAAAACAAGCTGATGCTCTTGCTACTGCGTCGTTCTGGGGGCTTTCAACAGGCATGGGACTCAATACTTTACTTAAAGAAGGAGGGGCTGGACATAAGTGGTTTATGGGTATGACTAAAGGAAAAGTAGATTGGCTTACTCCAGGAAGAGTAAGTGCCATTGCAGGTGTTGCGATTGGGCTTTATCTTTTTATGAAAAACAACAAAGAAGAAAAAGCTGAAACAGTTAGTTACACTTGTGTGCCTTGGGATGCTCCTTCAGGAGGAAATGATTGTGAGAAATGCAATTCTCAGGAATTGCCCTGCAGTGAATATCAGTGCAGAAGTTTGGGGCAGTCATGTCAGTTGATAAATTCAGAAGACCCTGTTGAAGCAAGATGTGTTTGGGTAAATCGTCATGATGTAAATCCTCCGATAATACAGCCGTGGGAAGATGCACTTACAAAAGAACACATATACACTCCGAATACAGCAGTTTCCCCACCAGATAGAGGAGTAAAAATAGAATTTACACAATCTTCTGACAAATGTGTAAAAACATTCACACCATTATCATTTGGAATAACAACAGACGAGCCGTCGAGGTGCAAAATTGATTATGAAAGAAAAAGTAAATTAGAAGAAATGCAGTTTTATTTTGGAGACAGCTCTACATTCAAATATGAACATATACAAATACTGAATCTTCCAGGTCCAAGTGCTGAATCAAATGAATCTGTAATAATTCCAAGTGGAGGGGATTTTGATTTGTATGTTAAATGCACAGATGCTAATGGAAATGAAAACACAGCTGATTTTGTGTTTAGTTTCTGCGTCGACGAGGGACCTGACACAACACCGCCGTTGATAGTTTCAACGAGTTTAATGAATAATATGCCAATAGCATATAACCAGACTTCTGTGGATATTTCTGTTTATGTGAATGAACCAGCAGAATGCAAATGGAGTCACAAAGACCAGTCCTACGACAGCATGGAGCAGGAGATGAAATGCTCGACGAGGGTTTTAGAAATGAATGCACAGATGCTATATGAATGCAAGACAACACTGACAGGATTAAAAAGCAGATTTGAAAATAAATTTTATTTTAAGTGCAAAGATAATCCAGGAAAGCAGGATGCAGACAGAAATGCAAATACAGAATCCTATGATTTCACAATAATCGGAACACAGCCGTTGGTAATTGATTCTGTAAATCCAGACGGAGATAAAATAAAAGATTCAACAGACAGTGTAAAAGTTCTTTTTGAAGCAAAAACTTCAGCAGGATACAGTGAAGGGAAAGCATATTGCTATTTCAGTAAAACAGACAAAGACAGTGACTATGTTTTATTTGACAAAACAAATTCTCATCAGCATGAGCAGGAATTATGGTTTTTGAGTGGAAGCTACACTTATTATCTTAAATGTGTTGATCTAGGAGGAAATTCTGATAAGAGAATAATAAATTTCGAGGTAGAGACAGATTCAAGTCCGCCAATTGTTGTGAGAATCTATAAAGAAGACAGTTACTTAAAAATTCAGACAAATGAAAAAGCAGAATGCGTCTATGACACTCAAGGATGCAGTTACTTATTTGACGACGGAATCAGCATGACAACAACAGAAGAAACTCTGCACTACACTAACTGGAATCCAGGAATTAATTATTACATAAAATGCAGAGACGAATACAGCAACCAACCTTCTCCAGATGAGTGCAATATTGTTGTAAAACCACTTGAGATTTAATAAAACTTTATAAGTAAATAATTCTTGATTTTAGAATGAAAAGAGGGCAGATGCAATTGTCTTTTGGAATGATTTTTTCAATAATCCTTATAGTAATTTTTATTTCTGTTGCTTTTTATGCTATTTTAAAATTTCTTGATGTGCAAAATTCAATGAAAGTTGGAAAATTCCTAAATGATTTTCAGACAGATGTTGACAGGATGTGGAAGGGCTCGCACGGCTCGCAGGAAGTTGAATATTATCTGCCGTCGAAGATAGAATATGTCTGCTTTATTGATTATTCTTTGCAATCGAAGGGGAGCAGGGCAGATATTTACAATAAAATGAAGCAGGTTTATTATGAACATGAAAATATTTTCTTTTATCCTCTTGGTTCTGCAGAAGGGATGGATGCGAGTGAGATAGAGCATATAAATCTTGAAAAAATCACAGAAAGCGAAAATCCTTACTGCGTTCAAAATGTCGACGGGAAAATAAAATTTACCCTAAAGAAAAATTACGACGAGGCGACAGTTGATGTTACAAGATGAGAAAAAAAGGTTTTATTCAGATTCCATTTGGATGGCTTTTTGCAATTCTCGTCGGAGCAGTTATTCTTTTTATTGCAGTTTATGGAATCACAAAATTAATCAGCACAGAGGAAGAAACTCAGGCACTGAAAACAGGAATTGAAATCGGAATATTACTAAACCCTCTTGAAACAAGTTTTCAGACAGCGCAGTCTTTGTCAGTCACGATTCCAGCTGAAACAAGAATTTACAGTGGGTGTAGTGTTGAAAATATTTTTGGAAGACAGTTGATTCAAATCTCGCAGAGGAGTTTGGGAAAATGGACTAAAAAATCAGAATCAGTTGGTTTTTCAAATAAATATATTTTCTCAGAGAGCCCTGCTGAGGGGAAAAAATTTCACTTATTTTCAAAACCATTTGAATTTCCATTTAAAGTCGCGGATTTAATTTACTTAACATCATCTTCGGAAAAATACTGCTTCAAAAATGCCCCTGAAGATATAAAAGATGAAATCTCAAGATTAAGCCAGGAAAATTTTATGGTTGAAAACTGCCAAGGAGAGCAGGTGAATATTTGTTTTGAAGATGGTGCAAACTGCGATGTGAATGTAAAAAGAAATTTAGGTTATCTGGAAAAAGGTGGGGAAAGAATGTATTTTGAAGTAGATGCTTTAATGTATGCGGGGATTTTTTCACCAAAAGAAATTTACGAATGCCAGTTAAAAAGGCTTATGCAGAGAACAGAACAGCTTGCTGTGATTTACGACGAGAAAGCGAGTTTTATCCTGCAGACAGCAGAGTGCGAGTCAAATCTTAATTTAGAAGACTTAATTTCTTCTGCAAGGAATTTTAAAGATTCCACTGATATTAGTTCAGTAAAAATAATTGCTGATGAAATTCAGAAGAAAAACGACTTGGCGGGGTGCAAATTATGGTAAAAGGGCAGTTAAAAATACAGCAGATGGCTTTTATGCTCATGGCAATAACTTTATTTTTCGTGCTAGCAGGAATGTTTGTGATGGTTTTTAAATTTTCAGGGTTAAAAGAAGCAGCGACGGCACTTGAAGAAAAAAATGCAATTTTAACAATAACAAAACTCGCGAACTCTGCTGAATTCTCATGTGAAGAAGCATTTGACACAAGAAAAACAAACTGCGTTGATTTTGATAAGGTGATGATTTTGAAAAAAAACATAGACAAATATGAAGATTTTTGGGGGGTAAAAAATATAGAGATAAAAAAAATTTACCCATCTGGAGAAAGATTATGCACTTCCAGTAATTATCCAGACTGTGAAATTGTTAAACTGCATGACAGCGAAAGCACAGGATTTACAGCCACCAGCTTTGTTTCATTGTGCAGAAAAACAGCGTCGGAAGGCGGGGCTCAAAATAAATGCGAACTAGCAAAATTAATTGTAAGTTATGAAACAAGATGATAAATAGAAATTTAAAGAAGGCTCAGGAGGAAATTATAGGATTTGTTTTGATAATTATACTTGTGTCAGTGATTCTTCTTATTTTTCTTTTGTTCTCTCTGAAAACCTCGCAGAAAGAGCCGGTTGAGAGCTATGAAGTTGAGAATTTTTTACAGGCAATGCTACAATACACAACTGAATGTGAAAGTTATACTGGGTTTTTCTCAGTTCAAAATCTTATTGTCAAGTGTTATGAAGATTATATCTGCCTGAATGGAAAAAATGCATGTGATGCTTTGGAGACAACTTTAAGTGAAATGATAGAAGAAAGCTGGAAAGTAGGGGAAGACAGAACTGCAAAAGGATATATGATGAATATAACTGCTGAAAATAAACAGATAATTTCTCTGAAAAATGGGAATGTAACTGGAAATTCTCGGGGGGCTGTACAGTTTTTAGGTGCGAGGAGTGCAGAAGTTTATTTTGTTGTTTACTCTTAAATTTTAAGATGAATTGTTATTGAATCCACAACAATCTCTGGCTTGTGTCTTGTTCTGTTATTTACTTTTTCCTCCACCAGTTCAATAAATCCAAATCTCTGCAGAAGTTTTATGTCATCGTTTACAGATTTAAATCCGCGGTTCAGTTTTCTGGCAAGTTCATAAATTGAACCAGGCTTCTGATTTTTAATCACATCCAATATTCTTGCTTTCTCGTTGCTCAAAAGCTGTCTTAAAGAAAGTATTCCTGAAAAATCATAATCTTTTTTTGAACTCCCTGATTTTTTAAAAACATGAAAAGTCCCTTTGGATTCTTTAATAGTAATTTCTCTTATTTTTGTTTTTGGCATTTGATTAATACTAATATCTATAAATTTTTAATATATATTATAAAAAGTTTCCATATATTAATAAATGTTTTGTTTTAAAAATCATTAGATGTGTATTCATATTATAGTGACATAGCAATATTTATAAATAAAACCTATTAAACAGGCATTTTTAGTCGCGAAAAGAATAAGGGAAGGGGTAAGCTTTTTAAAGGAAAATTGATTTTTATGGATACTCACATTGAGTATCTATATAGGGGATTCATGTTCAACCAATAGATAGCTACCCTATACTATCAATTGGGTTGATGGTTGTCATAGACAACATATAATTATAGAGTTGAAAGGAGGTTAAAAAAATGAGATTAAATTTCAAAAAAATTACAGCAATCGCGACTAGTGCTTTGATGATTGGTATGACAGCTGGTATTGCTGCTGCAGCAAATTATCCTAAACCGTTTGTAGATGGAGGTGTTGCAAATGTAGCAATTGTTTATGGTACTGGAGAAGGTGTTTCTGTTCTGGACGGAATCCATGCAGGAAACATTCAGACAAATCTTCAGTCATTCATGGGCTCAGCTACAACAACAACTAGTGGCTCTGTCGCTGGAGGAGATAGTGTTAAATTCGAAAAATCTTCTACAAAATTCCAATTAGGAAAGGGAGTTACAGATGTTATCTCAACGTCTATTACTGACGATAGTCCTGGAGAAGGACTTACAGTTCTTTTAGCTGATGGAAAATATGTAGATGATGATAATGATGAAAAAGACTATACCCAAAAGATTGATGTGGCTAACATGACATTAGGTATGTTTGATGATGATGACTATAAAGCAGACACTCCTACAGTTGGTTTTAAAATTAATAGTGCGTCTCATGTATTAAATTATACATTAGATTTTACTGATGAACCAGAGTGGGCAGACCTAACAGCAACAAATATTGAAATTATGGGAAAAACATATTTCATATTGAGTGTTACACCAAACACAACAATAAATCTTCTTGACTCAGCAAATACTGCAACAGTATCAGAAGGTGAAACAGCAAGTGTTACTGTAGAAGGAACAACTTATGAAGTTTCTATCCAATATATTAGTTCTACAGAAGTAAAACTAACAATTAACGGAGAGAATACAAATAGTCTGCAAGAATCACATACTCAAAAATTGAGTAATGGAGCTTATGTCGGTATTAAAGATATTATGCATGATTCAAAAACAGGAAGTGTGAGTAGTGTAGAGTTTAGTATTGGAACAGGAAAATTAATTCTTAAACATGCGACTGATATTGAGATTAATGACGCATCTATATCTAATATGAAAACATATATTACTACAACAGTTTCAGGCACTCCTACAATTGGAAAAATTGTTATTGAATGGAAAGCAGATGATGAATTATTTATAGCACCAGATAATGAAGTCACAATGCCAGGATTTAAAGCAGTTAAATTCTCTTTTACTGGAATGTTATATCCTGCAGAAGAAGTAATTACTGTTAAAGGAGAGAGTACTACTTATGCAGCACTTGATAACTTCCCTTTAAAAGATAGCACAGAAGACATTGTATTCCTTTACGGGGATAGTGCTAACTGGACTGGTATTGGTAAAGATTCAACTCATGTGTTAAGAACTGTCGGATCAGGAGATTTAACATTTGACAAAGACACTGACGAATATTTTGTGGCATCATTTAATGATGGAAGTAATTCAGAATCATATCTAATGAAAGCTACTGATTTTGGACAGGTTGGTACTTCAACTGCAAACAGAACTGACATCCAGTATAAGAAGGATGGTGCTTGGACTACAATAAAAGACGATGCTAAGGTGGGAGATGTTGTTACAGTTGGAAATGTGCAATTAACTGTTGGAACAATTGCAAGATCTGCAGAGAACACAGTTGTTCTTTCACCAGGAACAAATTGTAACTTCCATACACTTTACTCTAAAGAAGGAATGCAAGTATATCTTCCATTTGATAGTGGGACTCTTACAGGATCAGGTGCAATTAATTTAACTGCTACCCCTGTACCTTCAACAACAACATGGAACATGATTTTTGTAGAAGAAGATAAGAATGGAAATATGGGTGCAGGAAATAATATAACAGCAACTATGGGCTGGAATTCTGCTACAACCAAAGAAGCATATGTAAGTACTGTAAGCGGTAATGCTGTATCCTTTGCAGAAGATGGTGATGGCACTAAAAAATGGGTAAGTTATGTATATAGTGCACTTGCATCTAAATTGTTGTGGGATAAAACAGGAGACCAGTATGAACTCCAGATAACATATCATGGGGAGGAATCATATGGAGAAGTTTATTTAACATCGCCTCTAGCTACTGTAACAGGAGGCACAACAACAGTAGGTGGTGCAACACAGCTTGGAAAAGTATTAGTTAAAGACACTGAAATCAGCTCTGTAAGTTCTAAGAACTTAATTATTGTTGGTGGAAGTTGTATTAACTCAGCTGCTGCTAAAGTATTAGGATTCAGCGGAGCTACATGTGGAGCTGCATTTACAGAAAAAACTGGAGTTGGTTCAGGAGAATTCCTGATAGAAAGTGTAGCAGATGCTTACACATCTGGAAAAATTGCTCTGGTTGTTGCTGGTTATGATGCTGCAGATACTGCTAATGCTGCTACATTCCTAACTACACAGACAGTTGACACAACTGCTGGCAAAAAGTACAAAGGTACATCAGCTACAAGTGCTACTCTAGTTACAACAAGCGAGTAAATCTAAAATTTTTATTTTTTCTTTTTCTTTATTTTTTTATCTCATAGCAGAAGCTATGCGATATATTTTTATATTGCAAAAAATTTTTAATTTATGAGAAAAATAATTTCAAAAAAAGCAAGTGACAGGAAAAAAAGAAAAAATCAGATTATTGTTGGAATCGTGCTTGTTTTTTTAATGTTAGTCAGTGTTGTAGGATATTCATTTCAAGGCACAGAAGGAGACCAAGAGAATCAAAAAATAGATTATAATGGATTTGAATTTGTAAAAATAAATGATTTGTGGTTTTTAAGCACAGGTAATTATGAATTTTCATTTAAGTATAATCCTCTGCAGACAGAAAACATAAATTCGGAGCTTAAAAAAATAAGCAATTATCAAGGAAATCCATTATATTATTCTTCTGAAAATAATGAAGCACTCTCTGAAATTTACATTAATTTAAACATGATTGTTCAAAGATTCCAACCTGCTTGTCTCGAGGGAGAAGAATGTGATGAAAATATTCCTGTAAAAAACTGCGGAGATAATTTTATTCTGATAAAAGAGAAAAATAACAGCAGAATTTATCAAGATGAAAACTGTGTTTTCATAGAAGGGCAGAAAGGAGATTTAACAAAACTTTCAGATGAATTTTTATTTAAAATAATAGGGGTAAAATAAATTTATAAACCAAAAAAGAGTATATTTTAAAATGAGTAAAAAAGAAAAAAAACCGTCGTCGCCGGCAGAAAAGAAAGCAGATAAGGAAAAAACCTGCCAATATTTTGAAACTGAAAAAAAAGGGGGGAACAAAAAAATTTTCACTTGCGGAGAAGACGAAATAAAAACCGAGACAAAAGAGCAGAGAGACAGAGAAAATAAAATATTAAGAAATCTTTTTATAGGAATAATCTCTCTTATAGTTTTAATTATATTTATTGTTTTACTTCTGAACTATGCTAAAAGTTTTGAATATGAAGGGGTGAAATTCAAAATTGTTGAAGAAGGTAATTTAATATTTTATAAAACTTCATTCCCTTTGTATTCTGAACTTACCGGAAAACATACTGCAGATTATAATTTTTATATAAGAAATGACCCTCGGAAACTAGCAGAAGAAGTTCAGTTTAAGGGAATATTATTTCTGCTTGAAAATTTTGTAATAAATTCAACAGAAAGTTTTCACTGCAATGGCGACGGGATTATAGCAGGTGCAAACATGATTATCCCACTGCAGGTTTTAAATGCTAACATAATTAAAAATGAAAATATGAGTTGTGATGACAAAGGAGAATATATTTTTGTGAGTATAGAATCAGGAGAGAAAACTGAAATAATACAAACAGGAGTCACATGCTACAGTATAAAGGTTGCAGACTGCGAGATACTTAAGGCAACAGAAAGATTTATGCTAGAAATTTTTATTGAATTCAATAAACATGCACAAAAATAATCATCTTCTTCTGAACACATAAAATAAAACTGCAATTCCTGACAAAATAAAAACTGCTAATGAAATGTAATTCATATTGCTGTTAATCCATTCTGAATTCACCCCGAAAAAATATCCTATTCCTATTAAAATTGCTGTCCATATTCCTGCACCAATTGCAGTAAAAATACAGAATTTAAAGAAGTTCATTCTTGAAAATCCTGCTGGAAGTGAAATAAGCTGTCGAATTACAGGAATTAATCTTGCTGTAAAGATAGTCATCTCTCCATGTTTTTTAAAAAACTCGTCGGATTTTTCAATATTTTTTTTCTTTATAAAAAATATTTTTCCATATTTATCCACAAGGAAATCAATTGTGGTTCTTCCTAAAAACAAAGCTAAAAAATAATTAAACACTGCTCCTGCCAGACTTCCTAAAAGTCCTGCGAGAAAAACAAGAATAAAACTCATCTGCCCTTTTGCGATGAGGGCTCCTGCAGGAATTAAAACTATCTCACTTGGAAAAGGAATAAAAGAACTCTCTATAGTCATGCCGATAAAAATTCCAAGATATCCTAATTCGTTTACGAGGGCCAGAACAATCGCTACTAATTGAGACAACAAATCTCCTATCATTTTTTAAAATTAGATTTTTTATATAAAAATTTAATGTCAGAATAAAACGGGATTTCTTTTATTCTGAAAATCTTAACTTCTGAAAACCAAATTGCTACGACAAAAACTGTGCTTAATACATACCAAAAAACAGCATGAGTTATATCAAATCCAGGAGAGCTGTAAAAAGCAAGCAGTCCGAGAGAAAATATCCTCAATATGTTCACAATTAAAAGAACAGCGAAGGATAGTGCAATCATTTTTATTCTTTTAGGAAGTTTTATATTTGGTGTTGAAAGATTCAGTATAAGCAATAGATAATAAGCAGAGCCTGCCACACATGCCTCAACGACCTCAATTATAGGGTAATTGCTAACTGAAATACTCACACCTGACAAAGAAGTTTCAAAAAAAACACTGAAGAGCAGATAAACAGGATAAATCGTAAGAGGGGTGAAGATAAAATAAAATATCCAGAGATTTGGAATTGCAACTGCGATAAGAACAAGATATCTTATTAAAATACTCCTGACACTTATCTTTTTCATAAATAATAATAAGAAATTACCTTTAAATAAGTTTAGAATTTATTTTCTTGCAATTCTTACTGCTACAAAAATAATTACAACTACAAGAATTATATTAAGAAATGCAATTCCCCACAGCCATGCATTCTCGCTGATTGCTGCACCAGTAATTCCGCTGAAATATCCTCTTGATGATGATTCTTCAATTAAAACTGAAACAGGCTGAGTCAAAACTAATTCAGTCCCTGACATTAATTCAAAATTGAAAATCTGCTCTCCTGAAACATCTTCTTTTACATTGAATGTATAAAATAACTCTCTTGACTGCCCTTTATCTAGTGTAAATGTGTTCTGGCTTGCACTTGAAGATGCCCATGATGTATAACCTGCTGCACTAAGAACATAAGTTGCTGTTGCGTCGCCTGTGTTTGTAACTGTTGCTTTAATTATTAATTCTCCCCCTGCTTTTCCTCCTGATTCTACTGAAGCAGAGATTAACGCCTTCGCATTAACTGCACAACCACCTTCTATCCTTAACTCTCTCTCAAAGACAGATTTCTTATCTTTAAAATTACTTTCATAAACATCATTATATTCATCACGAACTTCAAAGACCAAATTGTAAGATTTTTCTTTTGCATTTGCTGGAATTTTTATTAAAACATCTAATTTTGCGTCATCAAATTCATCCATATCCCCAATTTTAAAAACCTTATCAATTCCAAGTTCAGAATTATAAATTCTTACTGAAACATCATCTTGTTCATTGTCTCCAATGTTCCACACTTCTGCTGTAATTCTCATTTCATCTCCACATCTGTTCACTTCTGGAAATTGAATATTGTTTAAGATTACAAAATCAGATTCATCTTCTACTGAAATTGTGCTGTCGAAATCACTTGCACAGGCAAAATATTCACCTGCATCATCATCAACCTCGCCTGTTGCCCTCACATAAAGTACAAGATTCCCATTTGCAATTTCCTCTAAATCTTCATCAAGCTCATCGTCAAGTTTAAAAGAAAGTATAATAGTTTCATCTGTATTTTTCTTTAAATCAATTTCTTCTTCCTCGTCAACTTCAATTACCCATCCACCTGTTTCAGAGTTATAAATACCCCATTCAACAGAGATATCCCTTATTTTATAATCATCATTTTCATTTTTAACTCTTAATTCAACTTCTATTTCATCAAACAGCAACCACTCTTCATCTTTTCCAAAGCCAGATTTTACATTAATATTTCTTATTTCCATTTCCAAGTCATCATTTAGATTAGAATATTCATTTCCGTCGAATATGCAAAATCCTGTGTTCTTTGCAAAAGAAACTAACTGAGAACCGCCTGTTGATGCAGAGAGAGTGGTAGAATATGGTTTTTCAAATTCAAAATTAAATCCAGTTTGAACATTATAATTAATTATTATTGTAGTAGGTGTATTTTCAATAAGAGCCTCAGAAGTAGGAGTAAATGTAATTAGTTTTCCAGTGGAATCTATAATCTGTGTTGCGGAAAAAGTTACTGATTCGTTTACGTCACTCGTAGCAGTTATTGTAAATGAAGTTCCTGTTTGAGATAAAGTCGGAACATTTGAAAATGTAACTATAGCACTTGCAAAACTTGTTAATAGAACTAATGCAAAAATGCCTGCTGTCAATAGTGTGAAAATTTTTGTTTTCATTTGTTGTAATTTCGGAGTTACATTGGTTTATAAATATTTCTGTTTTTCAAAATATAGTTTACATTAGTGATTAAAAACATTTATATATTTATAGTGGTAATAAATAAAATGGTTATTAAAGCAAGGGAGAACTATCTTAGTGCGTGGGCCTTTCTCATTGGTGTTATCTTAGCAATAATTATTGGAATAAGTACTTCATCTTTCTTGTCAATAGATATTGTAAAAAAATACAGCTCTCAAATCTATGCTGTATTGATTATACTTGGAATTGTTGTTGGTTTTATGAATGTGACTGGAAGAGACTCGCAGACATTTCTTCTTTCTGGAACAGTTTTAGTAATAGTCAGCAGATTTGGAATGGAAAGTGTCAGGGGCTCTTTAATAGGAATAGGAGTGGGTGATGTTGTCTCCTCGACGTTTGCAGCACTTCTGGCATTGTTTGTTCCTGCCACAATTATAGTTGCATTAAAAACAGTGTTTTCAATTGCAAAAGTTTAATTTTTATAGATATTTCTTATGTCATCTAAATTTATGATTTTTGGACTGCTCATATCAAGTCTTGTGCATGCAGTATTTACCCATGACTCAATTTCAGGAAAATTCTCAAATTCCCCTGCATGTATATTATTTGCTATAAATAAATAGGAGTTTTTGCTCCTGAGTTTTTTCTTTAAATTGACGGCTCTATCAAATCTCTGCTGTCCTGGCTTAATTGAAATGAGGATTCCTATTTTCTGTGCATTTAGAAATCTCACATATGAAACTTTTTTATTTTTTTCAAGAGATTGCAGGTCTTCTTTAGATATTCTCACAAATGAATCTCTGCTTAACATATAAATAGGAAGTTTTATCTTCTGAGCAAGAGAAACAGCATGAAATTTTCCGTCGCTGAGAAGTAAAACTGCTTTTGTATTTTTTGGAAATTCCGGCTTTGAACATCCCAGAACCTGCAAGAAGTTTGTAATGTGATGGGTTTCTGACAGAATATTTTTCACCTGCTCTGCCTGTTTTTTATACTGAATAGAATACACTACTGCAAGATTTTTCGGAAGTTTTGGGAGATCTTTCAAAGAAATATTTAATTTTGATTCTGCTGGGATAAACAAAGTTTTCATATAATGGTAAAGAAAAGAGAATTTTAAATGTTATTAATAATCAAACTTGCTCTTTTTTTCTTCAGTTGTTTTTTCAACTTCCTTAGAGATTTTAGCAAAAGAAGGAGTTACAATAACAATATTTTCTCCGAAACCTGCTATGCTTCCTTCAAGAGCGTCTGTTGTTTTCTTAATCTTTGAAACTGCTCTTTTTAATTCAATTGAATCTTTCTGCCTCAAAACTTTAATATCAATAATTGCAATTGTGTATCCTTCTCTTAATGCATTCAAAATATCATTAACATCCTCGTACTGCTTCAGAACAAATAATTTCACAAGGATTTTATTTTGTTTTTCTTCCTGCCCTAAATCTATCTCAAGATATTCGTGCTCAGAATCATCTTTTCCAAAAGAATCTGAAAAAGCTCTTTTTAATTTTTTGAAGACCATAGTAAATTTAACTTGATGATATTTATAAAGATTTCGTAATTATTTTAGATATTTATATCTATTTATTTACAATTTCTTTTCTAATCCCATTTAACCTTTCCTTAATAGAATTCTCCTGTTTCTCAATAGTTTTCATCCTCAAATTAAGGGCTTTTTCTTTATCCAGCAGTTCTTTTTTTATTTTTGGTTTTTCTGATTTTATCATCAGCTGTCCTATTATCTTAAAAACTTCGTCTCCTGACTTTTCAATCTCTTCTAGGGCTGCACGAGTTTCAGTCAGCTCTATCTGAAAAGCCTGCTTTTGAAACAAAAAATTCTGAATGTTCTGCTCTAAAAAATGTATCTCCTGGATTTTTTTATCTTGCTCAGACATTTTAAATTGCTTTTATCTTTTTTACTTTTGTCCTTGGTTTGTAGAAAATTTTGCTTCCACAATAAGGGCAGACAAATCTCTTGTCAGTTTCTTCTTTTTTAATTTTCTTCTCGCATTTGAAACATTTGTATGTTATCATTTTATATTCTATAAATCAAGCATTAAAAACTTTACTCATTAAGATAATAAGTATTTGATGCAAATTTTTTTCCGCATTTTCTGCAGTGCCAAATTCCACTTGACAATCTTTTAACTCCTATTTTAGAACAGTAAGGGCATTTTTGTTTTTTTCTTTGTTTCTCCTCTACTTTAACAAGTCGTGCTTTTACTGTTTTTCCGTATCTTGCTCCGAATCTTCCTGCTGATTTTATTTTTTTTAATTTGCTTGGCATTTTATTATTATATCTATTCTCTATGAAAATTTTGTCAATTTAGATGAGATTTGAGATTTAATTATTCTTGATTTTCTCAAACCCGAAGGGATTTTCAGTTTAGTATATGGGGCTGCCCGGATTTGAACCGGGGTCGTCAGGTCCCAAACCTGAAAGGCTACCAGGCTACCCCACAGCCCCTTATCAAAAAAGGGTTATGGGAATTTATAAACTATTTCTTTTTAACATCTTTCGCTTCCTTAGATTCCTGAGCCATCTGCTCCTGCTTTAAAATTTTATCCTGCTCTGCTTTTAATTTTGAAAAATAAGCATCAAGTTCTTCTTTCTTTTCAGAAGGAGTTTCTGTTTTCTCTGCTTTAATTTCCTTATCATATTTCCCTTCTGAAACTTCTTTTGCAACTTCAACAGCAGGCTTACCTTCAATTAAAACTCCCAACGATGCACAGCTCCCGACAATTGTTTTTACAGCTGATTTCAAATCTTTGCACAGGAGATTTGGCATTTTTGTTTTTGCAATTGCAATTATCTGCTCAATTGAAGCATTTCCTGTTTTGATTTTTTTGTGGTCTCCTGAACCTTTTGTTATTTTTAATTCATTCTTTAATAATTCAGATACAGGCGGAGAAAAAACCTGAACAGAAACTTCTTTTGTGTTTAAATCAATATCAACTTCCACAGGAACTTTCATTCCTTTAAAATCTGCTGTGGCTTCATTTATTTTCTGAATAACTTGATTCATACCAATTCCTGTAGGCCCAAGCTTCTGGCTGAGTGCAGGACCTGGCTTCATATTTCCTCCTTCTGCTAAAAGTTTAATCTGCATTTTCCTCCTCCCTTCTTATTATTCTTACATTATCCAATTTAATTGTGACTGGCAGTGGAACAACTGCTCCAAGCAAACTTACAACTACTTCTTCTTTTTGTTTGTCTACTCTTAAAACTTTCGCTTTTTCTTTCTTGAATGCTTCTGAGATTATTTCCACTATGTCTCCTTCTTTTATTGAAACAGCATCCACCGACGGCTCAATCATATTTTTTATCTCCTCGTAGCCTATTGTTTTTCCGATTATCCCTTTGACATACGGTAAGTTAAAGACAGCCTCTTCTGCAGATTCCCTGTTTTCTGCTTCAAGAAGAATATATCCTCTTAATCCATGCGGACGAGAGATAGAATATACATTAAGATTTTTCTTTTCTGCTCTTTCAGCTATCATATCAACAGCTTTTTCTTCCTTATTCGTCGTGACTTTAATGATAAATATCATTTTATATAAGTTATTTAGTTCACTCTACAACTCAACTTTTTGAGAAGTAGTATAATTATTTAAAATTAAGAGTTTATAAAATTTTGGTTGCTTATGATATGAAAACTTTCATTGCGATTGAAATGAAAAAACCAATTGCCCCTATAATCAAAATTCCTATTGCTGATACTTTAGCAACTGTTTCAAATTCTTTTCTCGTGGGTTTTTTCAAAACTTGCCAGACTCTCCTGCATTTGAACAAAAAAGATTTCGTAGGTGTTAAAAATTTCATGGATTAAACAATAAAAAAGAGTTTTTAATTATTTCGTCATTAATTCAAACACCCCATCCCATTCTTTTTTTGGGGGATTTTTTATATATTCCCCGCAGCGTTTTACAAATATTTTTGAGGGACAATCATCTGGGCTAATCTTCAGAATATCTTCAAATTCTTTTTTTGCATCTTTAAAATTTGATTTAAAATAGAGAGTCAATGCTTTTTCATATTTTTTAATTAATTCTTTATCAGGTTTAGCACAGAGCTCATATATTGCTACAGGAATTTTTTTGCCTTTTACTTTTACTAAATCCAATTTTCTCGTCGTAAATTCTCCCTCTATTAAATTTTTAGTTGAATCTGAAATGATTATATCAACTCCATATTGCTTTGTAAGCCCTTCCAGTCTTGAAGCTAAATTCACAGAGTCGCCTATCGCAGTATAATCAAATCTGTCTTCAGAACCCATATTTCCGATAATTGCATCTCCTGTATTTATCCCGCATCCTATTTTTATTTCAGGGTGTCCTTTTTTATTCCATTCTTTTTTCAAACAATTCAATGCATCTATCTGCTCAATTGCACTCTTGCATGCTAATTTAGAATGATTCTCTTCGAGAAGAGGTGCATTCCAAAAAGCCATTATTGCGTCTCCAATAAATTTATCTACTGTACCATTGTTCTTTAAAATTATCTCAGTCATTTTAGTCAGATAATCATTCATCAAGCCAACTAAATCCTCTGGAGAGAGTTTTTCGCTGATTGAAGTAAATCCCCTTATATCGCTGAAAAAAATAGTGATTTGTCTTTTTGCGCCACCAAGTTTCATCTGATGTTTTTTTTCCAGAATCTCTTTCAGTAAATCTTTGCTGATATATTTTCCAAAGGCATTTGTAAGATAAATATTTTGCTTTTTCTCCTCGAGATAATTAGCAGCTATTCCTGCTCCTGTAAAAAACAAAACCGAGACAGGAAAGAAAAACAAATCAATCAAATAATTGTAATTATTAAACAAAAAAATTGAAGCAATAAAATAACTAAATAAAAATAAAAGAACAACAGGGATAATATAATAAATTTTTAATTTTGACAGAAAGAAATAGCATATCACAGAGGATAAAAAGACGAGCAAGATAATGCTATATTTTTTCTGTTTTTCAAGAAAATTATTTAATATTAAATTCTGAATTATATTTGCATGAATTTCCACACCATACATTGCAACCCCTTCTGAAGTGGGGACATAAAATAAATCATGAAGATTAGGTGCAGTCGCCCCTATCAGCACAATTTTGTTTTTAAAATCAAAAAAATCTTCCCTGCTAAGAACATCATAAATACTTATTGAATTAAAAGTGCCGGGGCTCCCTGCGAAATTAATGAGATAATTTTTATTTTCTAATATCTCTTTTCCAGAATATTTTTTGTATATCTGAAAAGAAAACGGCAGTTCATTTGAGATGATTCCCGAATCAACACTTCTTGTAACTCCATCAGAATCTGTAGCAAGATTGACATAGCCGTGTTCAGAATCAAAAATCGGCTTTATTAAAACCCCTTCATTAATCTCAGACGCTAGAATCGTGTTTTTAGAAGATTCTAAAAAAGATTTTAAGTTCTCATCACTATCACTCTCCTCAAAAAAAGAAACATCAACTCCAATTACTTTTGCTTCATTCAACTTGGATAAAACATCTGCAAAAACATCCCGATTCCACGGCCATCTTCCGATTTTGCCTATGCTCTCGTCATCAATTTTTAAAATAACAATATTATCCAAAGAAGATTTTCCACTGTAAATCCTATCTGAAATTGAAGCATTGAGATAATAAAAAAAATTAAAGGAAATCAAAAGAGAAAACAGCAAAAATAAAACTGCATAAATAATTAAATTTCTAATAGAAAAACTCTCTTTCATAATTTAATAATTTTTTATTTTTTGGATTAACTCTGTGATTTGGATAATTTTTTCCAGAGATTTTAAATTCAAAGGAGATTTATCCCTCATCTCTTTCAAATCTAGCCTTCCCTCATCTGCATCTTCAAAAGCCTTCTGAATATCCTCGTCGGTGATTTTATATGTTTTTTTAACTAACCCGACTATTTTTTTATGTTTTTCAATCTCCATCTGCCTCAATATTTTAAGTTGTTGTATTATTCTTTCTCTCACAGCAATTATTTTCTGTTTTTCAGATTCTGTCAAATCCCTATATGTTAATTCATCTAAAAGTTTCTCAACAGCTTTCCCCTCTAAAACTAAAAATTCCTCTCCATCTATTGTATATCTTACTTTTCCTTCTCCGACAATAATTTTATTTTCAGAAATACCAAAACCAGTCCCCCTCACTGATGCTACGCTGTTTCCTGTTTTTATTGTGTAATCCTCAATTCCTAATAGCCTTGTAAGCTGATTCCATGTTTCTCCTTTTTTCTGAAAGACAACAGAATTTGACTCAGCCAGGTTATCTATTAATATTTCTGTATCTGGTTCCAGAATCACAAGTATGCTTTCATAAAGAATAACTGTCGCAAGCCCCTCGGCAGAAGTCTTTATCATATCTCCTTCTCGCAGCTTCACATTTCCAGACACCTCTAATTCATTTACATAAACTTTTTCTTTTTCAACATTTAATTGCGCCTTGATAGTTTTTGAAGAAACAATAGAAGAATATGCTACAATTAATAAGAGCAATAAAATTGAAAAAATAATTATCGGAATCAAAACTTTTCTCCTCATAAAAGTTAAATGTAAAAAGAGTTTTTAAAATATTCTAATTTTAGAATTTAATAATTAATTTATTCTTGCTTATTCAAAAAATTCTATCCCAAGTTCTTCTTCTATTTCTCTGTGTTTAATATTCTCAATTGACTCTTTATGTCCTAATATCTGCGAGCTTTTTACTCCTGTAACAATAAGCAAAACTCTAATTGCTTTGTCCATGTCGTCTGAAATTTGCGCACCCCAGATTAATTTGGCATCAGGATTTAATTTATTTCCTACTGTTTCAATTATTAATTTGCATTCATCTAAGCTCATGTTCGGTCCTCCTATTATATTTACTAAAGCTCCAGCTGCATTAGAGATATCCACATCAAGCAAAGGATTATTAATTGCTTTCTCAACTGATTCTAGTGCACGGTTCGTGCTATCTGACTCTCCCATTCCTATAAGCGAAACACCTCCGTTAACCATGACTGCTTTAATGTCTGCAAAATCAAGATTAACCAAGCCAGAAGTTGTTACAAGCTCTGTTGTTCCTTTTACTGCATTTGTTAAAATTTCGTCGGCAATTTTAAATGCGGTGTGCAGAGGTAAGTCAGGAGCTAATTCCAGCAGTTTGTCATTTGGAATAACAATCAAAGTATCAACTACTGACTCCATTCTTTCAAGCCCCTCCATTGCATTTTCAATTCTTTTTTTCCCTTCAATAGTAAACGGCAGAGTCACAACACCAATAGTAAGTGCTCCTTGTTTCTTTGCAAGAGACGCAACCACAGGAGCTGCACCTGTTCCTGTTCCACCTCCTAAACCACAAGTAATAAATATCATATCTGAACCTGCTATTTTTTTCTTAATTTCAGATTCTGATTCTTTTGCTGCTTCTGCTCCTATTTTTGGATTGCTTCCTGCTCCAAGCCCCTGCGTTAATTCCCTTCCTATCAGAATTTTTTGGTCTGCACTTGCATAAAGAAGGTCCTGTGCATCTGTATTAATTGCTATAAGCTCCCCTCCCCTAATTCCAATCTCCCTCATTCTGCTCAAAGAATTATTTCCTCCGCCTCCAACACCAATAACTTTTATCTTTGCTGCCTGTTTCTTCAAAAGCTCTGCCAATTCCTGGTCTATTTTCTCAACTTCTGGAGACAAATCAGAAGGAAAACCACTTTTTTCATTAAAAACACTCATGCCCAAAAAAAGAGATTTCAGTTTATAAGTATTATTGTGATTTTAATAAGAAATTTATGAATTATCCTTACTTATCTCCTCTTTATCATTTTCAAGCACCTCTAAATTCAAATTAAAAATTTCCTTGAATTTATCTTCAAATAACTTTACAAAATTAGACAATGATTTTTCCATTTTCAAAATCAATTTACTTTCTTTAACCTCAAAAGGAAAATCTTTCTTAAATAAAAAGTTTATAAAAGATTTTATTTTCTCATTTAAATCTTCAACTTTTCTAAGAACATTTATTTTGTAAACTACCTGCTTTCCAGCAAGAGGATTATTAAAGTCCACAATTACCCTGCCTCCTGAAACTGTCAGAACTCTTCCAATTCTGCTGTCAAAATTTAAAACCATCCCCTGCACAGGACGTATTTTCTGCTCTGCAAAAAATTTCATAGGAACAATCTGTATTAACTGCGAACTCCTTTTTCCAAAAGCTTCTTCAGGTTCAAGCCCAATCTCATATTTTCCTATTTCTTTTCCAATCAAAAAATCTTCAATTCCTTTTAAGAACATCCCTTCTCCCAAACAAAAAATAAACGGCTCTGATCTTAAATTCAAATTTGCTTTCTCCAAATCCTCTTTTATATTTGAGTCAAACAATTCTCCATCTTTAACTCTTCCAGTGAATTCAATTTCTATAAAATCTTTTTTTTGCATAGCCATTTATTTCATCTGTAAAAATGTTTATAAATGTATTTTTTTTGTTAATTTATGGTCTTAAAAATTATTGATGCAACAGAGGTGAAAGTTGGGACAAATATTCTTATAGAAAAAGAACCTTATACTGTTAAAAAAATAGACATATCAAAAACAGGGAAGCACGGACATGCAAAATGCAGAATAGAGGCGTCAGGCATAATCAACGGACAAAAAAAAGTTTTCGTGGTTCCAGGACATGATAGATTCGAAGTTCCTATGATTTACAAAAAGAAGGGACAGGTTCTTTCAATTCTCGAAGGAAAAGTCAGCGTAATGGACTTAGAAAATTTTGAAACATTAGAGGTGCCGTGCACAGAAGAAATAAAATCAGAACTGCAGGAAAATTCAAATGTGGAATACTGGGATGTTGAAGGAGTCCTAATAATTAAAAGAAAACTTTAATAAACATTACCTATTCATTCTTTACAAATAAAAATGGCGACTAAAATACCTGAAGCACAGAAGAGACTATTCATAAATATATTTGTATGTAAAAAGTGCCTAACAAAAGTTAGGTCAGACCCACAAAGAATCCTTAAGGGAAAAGTCAAATGCAGAAAATGTAAGAAAAGTGCATTCAGGCCTCTAAAGAAAAAATAAATTAAACAGGTGAAAATGAATTTTATAATATATGATATAGGGCTATTAGTAATCTTCGCGGTATTCTCTTCAATTCTCCTTTATAAAAAAAGAAAAAAATTAATCTATGAGGGGGCTTTTATTTTATATAAAACAAAATGGGGAATTAACTTAATAGACAGAATTGGAAAAAACCACAAAAAAACACTGAATGCATTAAGTTATCTTTCAATTTCTCTCGGCTATCTGTTAATGATTAGTGTAATCTATCTTATGATTAAAACAACTTATCTTTATTTTACCACTTCTATCGCAAAGCAGATAAAAGTCCCTCCTATAATGCCGATTGTTCCTTACATTGACAAATTAATTCCTGGCTTTCCTTCTTTTTATTTTGTTTATTTTATCGTCGCGATAGTTATTGTTGCGACAGTGCATGAATTTGCGCATGGAATTTTTGCAAGATGTTATAACATAAAAATAAAAAGCACCGGCTTTGCGTTTTTAAAATATTTTCCTGCATTTTTTGGGGCATTTGTAGAGCAAGATGAAAAACAGATGCCTAAAAGGAAAAAATTAGAGCAAATGAGTGTACTTTCAGCAGGAGTTTTTGCAAATTTATTGACTGCTATTTTATTTTTAATCGCACTAGTGTTATTTTTCTCACTAACTTTTTCTTCAGGCGGAGTTATGTTTACAACATATTCATATTCTATTGTTAATATAAGTGATATTTATTCTGTAAACGGAATTTCTATTGACGAGCCAGATTATGAAAAAATCCTTCTAAATACAGAAGAAGGTGTTTTAAATAATATCTCCTCGAAAGAAAGAAATTATCTAATTACAAGAGAAGATTTAGGAAAACAGAAAAGCGATTATGGGATTTTGGTTTTATACGACGATGCCCCTGCAATAAGAGAGAATATCAGCAATTTAATCAGCGAGATTAATGGAGTGGAAATAAAAAGCCTGAAAGAACTTGAAAATGAAATTTCAAAATATTCTCCAGGTGATTCAATAAAAATAAAAAGCAAAAAAGAAGATTTTAGCAGAGAATATGAGATTATCTTAGAGGAAAATCCCCACAACAACAAACCATGGATAGGAATTGGATTTGAATCAATAGACAGTTCAGGAATATTGGGAAAAATAAGATGGTTAATTTCTTATTTTAAGAATCCTTATGTTTATTATAAACCTGATTTTAAAATAAGTTTATTTGTCTATGATTTTCTTTGGTGGATAATTCTTATAAATTTTGCAGTGGCTCTATTCAATATGCTTCCGATAGGGGCTCTCGACGGAGGAAGGTTCTTCTATTTGACGCTATTAGGGCTGACAAAATCAGAAAAAATAGCAAAAAAATGTTTTTCACTCGCGACATTTTTTATATTTTTCTTGTTTTTATTATTAATGGTTAGATGGATTTCAATTTTTTTATTTAAGCTGTAATTCAGAAAAGTATTTAAAATATAATTACATATTTTTTTCAATTAAAAAGAGGTTATTAATATGGCAAAGAAAAAAGCTGCTAAGAAAAAAACAGCTAAAAAAACAACAAAGAAGAAAAAGAAAAAATAATTTCTTTGTTGTAAAGATTTAAAATATATTTTGTTTTTATGTTTCTATGATCCCCGATAAGGTGAGAAAAATTTTGAAAAAGCAACATTATGAAATTGTTGGAAAAAATTCTGCTGTCCAGATATGTCACTGGACTAAAAAATCATTAAGAGAAGAGGGTGTCTGCTGGAAAGAAAAGTTTTATGGAATAAAAAGCCATCGATGCTGTCAATTTTCTCCGTCGGTGATGTGGTGTGAAAATCAATGTCTGCACTGCTGGCGCCCGATTGAAATGAATCTTGGAACAGATTTGGGAGAAATTGATGAGCCAGAAGAAATCATCAAAGGTGTGATTAACGCAAGAAAAAAATTATTAATGGGTTTTAAGAGCAACAAAAAAACATCTGCAAGAAAATTCAAAGAATCTTTGGAGCCGACGCTGTTTACAATGTCATTGTCAGGGGAGCCGACGTTGTATTCTAAAATTTCTGGGTTAATTAAAGAAATAAAAAAAAGAAAAGCAGTTTCTTTTCTTGTCACCAACGGGCTCAATCCAGAAATTCTAAAAAAACTTGCAGAAGAAAAAAATTTTCCTACACAGATCACTGTTTCTACAAACACCCCTAATGAAAAACTCTTTAACTCCTGGCACTGCTCTTCAAAAAAAAATGCGTGGAAAAAATTCAATGATACTCTTAAATTATTAAAATCCTTAAAAGGAAGAACACGAAGAGTTATTCGGCTCACCCTTGTAAAAGAAGGCGACAGCAAAGAAAAATTCAAAGAGATATCTAATATGAAAGATGAACATATTTTAGAATATGCTGTTTTAATCCGTAAAGCAGAGCCTGATTTTATCCATGTCAAAGGTTTTAAGTCCTTAGGTTATTCCCGTCAGAGAATGGGTTACAGCAAACAGCCATTTTACGATGAGGTTTTAGAATTTGCAAAAAAACTTGCCAAAGAATTAAAATCAGAAAAATATAAAATTCTTGCAAAAGATGAATTGTCGTGTGTTGTTTTAATTGGAAAAGACAAAAAAATGATGAAGATTAAGAAAAAAGAGGGTTAAATTATTGTTCTCTATCTATTATAATAAAAGTACTGCTATCTTTTTCAGATGAAAATTTATATGATCCTGAAGGTAACGCTCCACACATTTCTTGTTCATAGTCTTGAAGTATCTTGTGAGGACTTTTTCCAGTTGAAAGCTCCAACCAAACCATATCTTTTATTTCATTTGGATGGATTTCTTTTTTGGGACTAGCATTATTAACTTCAAAAATATCTTCTGTTAAAAAAATGTTTCTATTACTTGTTGGATACAAAACTCCAACAACTCCAATAGATGGATTAAATCTGGCGACTCTAACTATTTTTTTCTGATCAAGATATCGAACATATAAAACATCATCTAATTTTCTAACCGGAGGTATACCAGAATCCTTTAATGTTTTTGGGATATATTGTTTACTCATTTCACAAATCAATAACTCCTTCTTTTGTAAGTGCTGCGAAGCGTATTCCAACAGGCAGATTTATCAGAGCAGAAATCAACGCCATATGCTCTTTGCCGTCACCAGATGCAATGCTTAATGCAACCTCAGTTCCTTCAAATTTTCCTTTTAATTTTTCCTTGAACTCCTGCTGAAGCTCTTTTATTTTTTTATCCAAATCAACTTTGATGAATTCAAATTTTTTTTCATGCTTGAATTCTTTTGCAAAATCCCCTCCGAGAACAACTATTTTTTCCCAATCGCCGTACTTCATTAAGCCAGACACCTGCGCCCACGAACCTTTTCCAGATGATAAAAGTGCAACGAGTTCCATTTTAGTATAATTTAACCTCTTCCACAAAATTCCGAGGAACATTTACAATAGTAAGAATAGTGCTTATCAATGAACCTTCTTTTCTTCGATCTTCAATTTCATGTTTAGTTAGGGGGGTTTCTACGGTGACTTTCCCTCCTCCCTGATCTTCAAATAAAACAAAATCTCCTTTATTATAAGGCCCCCCAAGAGTATCAAAACTTTCCACAACAACACCTATTGTACCTTCATAAGGAATCCTATCTTTTTTCATTCTCTTGAGACAATATATTGCTGTTTTAAAATCAAGAGTTCGCATGATTAAAAAGAGAAATTGATTATTTTTAAGTATTATTATAATAGATTTAAACCAAATAATTTATAAACTTTCTTTTTCTGGAATTTTTACCGTAAACTACATCGTTGCGAGATATTTTCTATGCTCACAGCGCATAATGTAGGAGGATGAAATGGAAGAAGAAATTAAGAAAAAAATAATTAATGCATTAGATGAACTTAGAAAAGAAAAAGAAAGAAAATTCAATCAGACAGCTGATTTAATCATAAATCTGCAAAAATTTGATGTGAAAAAAACACCTATTAATTTATTTGTAAATATTCCTTACAAAATAAAGGAAAAAAGTGTTGCTGGTTTTTTAGAATCAAAAAATAAAAATATAGATGCAATAACTCCTGAGGAATTTAAGAAATATTCTGACAAAAAAGAATTAAAAAAAATTGTCAGTAAATATGATTTTTTTATTGCGCAGGGAAAGTTAATGCCCAATGTTGCTACAACTTTCGGAAGGGCTCTGGGTCCTGCAGGGAAAATGCCTTCTCCTCAGATGGGAATAATTCTAAATGCCGACGACAAAACAATAAAAGAGTTGAAGGAAAAAATAAATAATATGATTAAAGTGAGAGTAAAAGAGGCTAGTGTGAAGCTTGCGATAGGAAAGCAGGACATGAAAAATGAAGAGATTGTTGAGAATGTTGGTGTTTTTTACGATGCTTTGGAAAAGGCACTCCCAAAAGGAAAAGATAATATAAAAAATATTGAGATAAAATTCACTATGACTAAACCACGTAAGATACAGATAAGATGACGCAAAAAAGACCTGTCCCAGAATACAAGAAAAAAATCGTGAATGATTTAATGAATTTGATTAAAAGCAAAAAGACAATTATGATTACCTCAATAAAAAACATTCCTGCTTCGCAGTTCCAGGCAATAGGGAAAAAACTTAGAGAAAAAGCAGTAATAAAAGTCCCTAAAAAGAACCTTATTTTCAAGGCAATAGATTCTTCTGGTAGCGAAGCTGTAAAAAAATTAAAAGAGCATGTTGGAGACAGTTCTGCAATTTTATTCTCAGAACTAGATGCCTTTGAGCTCGCAGGAGAATTGGTTAAAAATACAAGTCCTGCAAAAGCAAAAGCAGGACAGGAAGCTCCTTTTGATATTGAAATTGAAGCTGGACCTACAAATCTGACCCCGGGTCCTGCAATCAGCGAGCTTGGTGCATTAGGGATTGAAATTCAAATTGAAAAGGGAAAAATCAATATTAAATCTTCAAAGGTGATTGTGCAAAAAGGAAAAAAAATCTCCCAGAACGCAGCAGAAGTTATGAATAAACTTGACATTAAACCATTTTCAGTTGGATTCATTCCTTTAGCAGCATTTGATACAGCAGAAGAGAAGCTTTACCTTGATATTAAAATCGATAGAGAAAAAACATTGGAAAAATTAAAAGATGCTTATAAAAAAGCACTTGGGTTTGCCGTCGCTGTTGGTTATGTTTCAGAGAGTACAATAAAATTTTTAATCAATAAAGCATATACTCATGGAAAAGCAATTGAGAATCTTCAGGGTGCAAAACAAAAAAGTGAAAGTAGCGGGGAGGAAGTTAAAAATGGAGAATAATTATCTAAAAGGAAATTTAGAAGGTGCCAAAAGAAGGTATGAAGAAGGAATTAGAATATATGAAATTGATTTAAAGAGTGGTAATCCTGTTATATCACAAAATGCGAGAATTGTCGTAGATAAATTAAAAAAAATGAAAAATATAACAGAAAAAGAATTAGAAAACTTGCTTACTCAAGAAATTAAATTTTCTGGAGGAGATAAATAATGGAAAACATATATGCAGCACTTTTGTTGCACAAAATCGGGAAAGAAATTAATGAAGCAAATCTGAAAAGTGTTGTTGCAGCTGCTGGTGCAGAGATTGAGGAATCAAAGATAAAATCTCTTATTGCCAGTTTGAAAGGTGTTGACATCGCAAAAGAATTGGAAAACGCGAGTTTGGTTGCATCTGCTCCTGCAAGTGCTCCTGCACAAGCAAAGAAAGAAGAAGTAAAACCAAAGGAAGAAAAGAAAGAAGCTGCAGCAGAAGGTCTATCTGCCCTATTTGGTTAAATTTTTTAAGAGCAGATGGACTTAGCTTTTAATAGTTCTTACTTTAGTGATAACAAATATTTATAACTCCATTTTTCTGAAAATTATTATTAAATTAATTTTTAAAAGATGTGGAGTCTCTATGAAAACAATAAATTTCTCGCACCTTTGAAGTTCTCCAACAGCAAAACACAGGAAGATGTTGTGAGAGAAGTTCTCGATGCTGTGAAACAAGGGGAAAAAATAATTTTTATTAAGGGTGTTTGTGGAACAGGAAAATCAGCAATTGCTTTGAATATTGCAAAGAAGCTTGGGAAAACTTCAGTAATTGTGCCGATAAAAAGCCTGCAATCGCAATATAAAAAAGATTATGAAAATAAAAAATATGTCTTAAAAGAAAATGGGGAGAAACTTAAAATTAGTATAATCACAGGAAGAAGCAACCACAAATGCAGATTTCTTGAGGAGAACCAAAAAACAATTCCGAAGATTAAAAAAGAAATTGATGCAAAACTTCATGATATATTTTACGGAAAAAGAGAAGAAATAAAAAAATTAGTCAGCGGGGATTTTTCTGCAAATAATAAAAATATTCCGTGTAAGATAGAAATAAGAGAAAGAAACTGGGATAAAATAAAAAAATATCTAAAACAGAACGAAAAAATCAATATAAATGATTTTAACAGCATCAAAGATGTGAAAAGAATGTCTATTGCTACAATCTGCCCTTACTGGTGCCCTGTTCTGCCCGAAGAGTATGAAGCAAAAATTCTAGGAAAAACAGAAAAAAAATCTTACAAAGGATTAGACAAAAAAAAATTCACAATACACCAAAGAAAATCCGGATGCAGATTTTACGAGCAGTTTAATTCTTTTGTAGAATCAGATGTAATTGTTTTTAATTCAATGAAATATCTACTGGAATCTGTCTTAAACAGAAAACCCCTAACTGAAGTGGAGATTATAGATGAGTGCGACGAATTTCTTGATAATTTTTCAAATTACAAAACTATAAATATTGATAGATTGCAAAACTCGCTGATTCGTGCGGTTGTCAGTGGAGATGCAGAAAAAAATGCAAAAGAAATCGCAGAGGTTCTAAAGCAAATCAAAAAAAATTCAAAAATCAGGGAATCTGTTTTCTCGAGGGAGATTCTCCCATTAAAGGCAACAGGAATTTATGATTTGTTCAGAATTTTCTTGGATTATCCTAATTTTCTTGAAGAGATAGATGAAGAGAGTTATATTTTTGATGTTCAGGAAACTGCTTTGGCCTTTAGGGATTTTCTCGATGAATCTTATGTCACTTTCAGCAAAAAAGAAGACAATCTCGTCGCTGAAATCGTAACAACTAATCTTGCTAAAAAATTTAAAGAGATGGCTGATAAAAATAAATTAATTGTTTTGATGTCAGGAACACTTCATTCAGAAGAAGTGCTAAAAAATATCTTCGGTTTGGAGAATTTTAAAATAATAGAAGCTGAAACTGAAAGTCAAGGAAGAATCAGTGTTCTAAGAACAGGGTTGGAAATGGACTGTAAATATTCAAAAATGTCAAACAGCAATCGCGGAGATTATCTTAAAGCATTAAGCAGATGTGTGGAGATTTCCAAAAAGCCGGTTTTAATTCATGTCAACAGCTTCGGTGATCTACCTTCTGAAAATGAATTAGAAGAATTTAAAATAAAAAATTTAACCAGCAGAGAAAAATTAAAAGAAGTGCAGGAAGGAGATAAAATTGGAAGAGGTATTGATGAATTTAAAAATGGGAGTTTTAATATTTTATTCTCGACAAAATGCTCAAGAGGAATTGATTTTCCAGGAGAGCAGTGCAACAGCATTATTTTTACAAAATACCCATATCCTAATGTACAGGATGCTTTTTGGAAAATTCTCGCGAAGACAAAACCTCAGCAGTACTGGGCATTTTACAAAGATAAAGCACACAGAGAATTATGGCAGAAAATTTACAGAGGATTGAGGTCTAAAAAAGATCATGTTTATGTTTTAAGCCCTGACTCGAGGGTGCTGGAAGAGTTTGAGAAAAAATAAATTAGAACGCCCGCCATAATTTAATCCTAGGGTTTAAATTAACTACAATTTCCTAAACTGAGTAGAGATCAAACATTAATCAACCTTTCAATATTCCCTGAAGTAACTAAAGCATAATCTTTTTTACTTAAGTTGAGAGTGTCAATCATAGCTAAAGAAACTCGTGGGTCACCAAAAGGATAATCACTTCCAAAAATTATTCTCTTAGATCCGAACCTTTGATGAATTTTTTTCAATATTAAAGCATATTGAATCCCAGAAATTTCAAAATAAACATTTTTAGGAAATTCATAATTATCTAAATTAAAAAAAGTTTTTGTTACAGAACCAGAATGAACGGCAATAACCGGAACAGTTACTTTTCTTGCAAGATTTGATATCCTTAAAAGAGAAGAATATTCCTTGCTCTCGTTGGTATGAACAAATACAGGTTTGTTAATATGATTAATAAAATCTAAAACTCTTGTATCATCAATATTGATCTGGCCTATATCTGGATGGAACTTAATTGCTTTATATCTTTCATCAATGAATTCAGGTAAGTCAAATACATTAAACCAATACACGGGAATAATTTTTCTATCTTTTTTTGATTCTCTAAGAACAGAATTATTATCCGGAGTTGTTTTTTCTGAAAAATTCTCAGATTTTCCAATAGGTGCTAGACAATACTTTTTAACTCCATTTTTTAGGGCTATATTTTTATATTCTTGAAAGCTTCCCCAAAGTTTTCCGCCTTGTGGTAAACCCCCAAAATGAACATGCGCATCAATCATATTCTATTAATAAAAACCAAGATTATAAAACTTATCACAAATCATGCAACAATTTGTATATTAAAATATGTAACAAAAAGTATGACACGCCCCCGCCAGGAATCGAACCTGGATGCCCGTAGGCCCCGGTTGCTTGAAAAATTCTCAAGCCGGGTGCAATACCATTATGCGACGGAGGCGTAAGACGCTGAAGACGCGTATGTTGAACCACCTGCAAAACCGTGAGGCTTATGCGACGGAGGCAAATTTTTTTGAAATTTAATACTCAATTAAGAATCAATTAATATATTTTAAGGTTTTCTATAAACCAAGAAATCTTTTCCACAAGGGTTTTTTCACAACAAGAACAGGTTTATTTTCTGAATCATAAAGTTCATGAGTTATCTTAGGTTTTTCCTTAAAGACAGGTGCTTTTTGTGCTAATTCCTGGTGTGCTTTCTCGAGAGAACCTTCAACCAAAACCCTTGAATACCCTTGATTTAGAAGCGCATATCTCAGTGTCTGGGAAGAATATCCTTTTTTCAGATTCTTCTTACAATAGTCAATAAGATTTCTTTTATATTCTCCTTCGCGCATGTTATATTTATATAGAATGGGTTTAAAAAATTAATTATTGATTTTTATTATCTTATTCTCTTCGTAGAATTTTGACGCCTGTTTTAATCTTGAGCGATTTTCAGAATAAATAGTGATTATCTTTTCCCCTTTTCTTACTTTCTCTCCTGCATTGAAATGCAAATAAACTCCAGCCCTTTTGTCTGACGGGCATCCTACAATTCTTGCAAGAAGATTTATTTTTTTATTATCTATTTCAGAAATTCTTCCGGATTTTGCTGAGTAAAAATCTTTTTTTAATTTTGCGGGCTGAAGTTTTTTAAAATCAAGGTCCCCTTCCTGAGCTTTAATTATCTGTTTAAATTTTTCAAATGCTTTTCCAGAATATAAAATATCCAGCGCCATCTTAAGCCCTTCTCCTTTTTTTGCTTTCCCTGTCATCTCCAAAAGTTCTGCTGAAAGGATTAATGCTCTTTTCTCGAGGAGCTTCGGCCCTTTTTGGTTCGGGTCTAAAATTTTTATTACATCAATCATTTCCAGAACAGGTCCTACTCCTTTTCCAACAGGGCCATTGTTTTTATTGATATTGCACTTTAATTTTTTGTTAAAATATTTTCCTAATTTTTCAAATTTTTTTTTGAGAGCCACTGCTTTTTGTCTATTTACTTTTGCTGTCCTTCCATATGGAATGTGTATTAATATATAGTTGCTTCCGACTGCGAGTTTTTTTGCCATGATTGAGGCGAGCATCTGTGATTCAGGGTCGATATTCAAAACTTTTTCAATCTGGATAATTATACTATCCGCAGGAACCATTTCCAACCCTCCGCCCCACACCATGCATGCCCCTGTTTTCTGGATTATTTTTCTCAATTCCTTCATGGAAAAATCAACTCTTGCAATTGTTTCTATAACATCTGCAGTTCCAGCCGGAGTTGTGATTGCTCTTGAAGATGTTTTTGGAAAAATCAGTCCGGCAGAAGCGCAGATTGAGACCACAATAGGGGTTGTCCTTCCAGGAACACCTCCGATAGAATGCTTATCGGCAATAAATTTTTTCTTAAGATTCAATAACTCTCCTGTTTTAAGAATCGCCTCAATTAAAAAAATAGTTTCATTCATGTTCAAGCCATATTTATACATCGCTGACACAAACATTGCAATTTCTGATTCAGACAAAGAATTATTGACTATGTCTCCTATTATTTCTTCAATTTCTTTTTTGCTTAATCTTCCATTGTTAAGTTTCTTTTTTATAAATGATAGGCTTTTGGGCGGCATTGCCAAAACAGCGTCGATTTTCTGTCCTTTTTTAAGGTTCAGTCTTTTTTTTATTTTATTTGAAACTGCTATTTCATCTTCCTTAACCCACTTATCTACTGTATTTACTATTGTAGACATCTCATGAGAATTTGATTTCAAAAAAATTCTGTCTTTTATATGAACTCCTATCCGCTCAGCTGTTTTTTGATTTAGCATTGCTACTGGAACATCTGCATACCATTCAAGAAATTTAACTTTTAACTCCATCTTTTTTAAATATTATTCAAAAGGATTTTTATATTTATCTGATTAACTATTAAAAATTCCTTTCCCCTGCTTTCCTCTGTATAATTCAAGAATTATCAACAAATAAGCCAGAATCAGAGGGCCTAGTAAAAATCCTAAAATTCCAAAGAGGAAAAATCCCCCTATCATGCCTATTAAAATTAATGAAGAAGGTATGTGGGTTCTTTTTGAAACAATTATCGGCCTGAGGAAATTATCCATTGACGAGGAGAAAATTCCAAAAACTACAATTCCGACTGTCGCAAAACTATCTCCTGCTAAAATAAAATAAAGTGTAACAGGCAGCCAAATAAGTGCAGTTCCAATAATAGGGAGTATTCCCACGAGACATGCAAGAGCAGTTAAAAGCAGGGCATTCGGAACACCGAAAATATAAAACCCGATTCCAACCACAATTCCCTGGGCAAGCCCGATTAAAATCTGTCCATAGATAACTGCAGCTGTAATTGTTTTTGAAGAATCAAATAATTTTTTTTCAACATCTTTGGAAAAAGGCGATAAGCTCTTAAGATAGGAAATAAAAATCTCTTTATCCCTCAAAGCAAAAAAGAATGTAAAAAAAACCACCATAAGATGAAGTGCTATCTTAGGAAAATTCAAAATTAAATTTGAAAAAGAATTCATCAGAGAATTTGTTGTCTTTGTTACAAAAGAATGAGTTATAGAACCCATTTCATTTGCAAATGTATCTGAAGCAAACAGCGATGGAAATATGTTTTTAAGGATTCCCACAAAATCAATCTGCTGCGAAGCCATGTAAACTTTCAGCGACTGCTCGACAAATATCGGAGTGAGAAACCACATAGGCAGAACAATCAGCAAAATAAGAAGAACACACAAAATAAATGCTGAGATATTTCCTGATTTTATATGCTTGTTGATAAAATTATAAACAGGAGCAAATGTAAATGCCATAATTAATCCCAATAAAATTGAAAGAAGAATTGGTTTGATTAAAAAAAAAGATAAAACTAGCAAGGCAACCAAAACAATCATCGTCACAATTTTTCTAAAATAATTCTCATCCATTCTTAAAAAATAAAGCAGTTCAAATTTATAAAGGTTTGGAGTAAAGTTTTATAAATAAAATTTATTATGAAGAAATATGAATTTCATAAAAAAATTATTTGATGGTAAAAAAGATAAGATGATTCATCTGCAGTTTCAAAAATTTAGCAGAGGAGAATTCAGAAACCGAGCTATGATTGATGCAAAAAATTCAAAGGGAAATTACACTATTAAAACTTCTTCGGAATTTGCTAATGAATTAGTCAAGATTGCTGCTGAAAAAACAAAAAATGAAAAAACCAAAATTACAGGAGCGATTATATCCACAGGAGATTTAACTGGAAAAATTGATTTCAAAGATAAAAAGCAATTTCAAGGAGTAAAAAAATATTTAATTGATAAAGAAATGTGTGGTGATGAAATTTTGAAAATTATCGAAGAATTTCCAAAAGCTTTTTTTGCCTTAAGTTTTGAGGCAAGAGATGTAAAATTAAAAATAAAACCAAAAGCTCCAAAATCCGGCAAGCCAGGAAAAGAAAATGAAAATATTAAAGTGGATTTTTGCGTCTTAAAAACATCTGATGGAAATTTAGGGAGTAGTTTTGTTTTTGAAAAGCCGGATTTTAAAGAAGCAAAAATCTCCCATGTTTTTATTATTAATGAATTAATTGTTCCTCGTGAAGAAAAAGATTTTGAGAAAATAAGGGAAATAGCAAAAAGAAAGGGGAAGATAATCAGGCACGCTGTTATTGACAGCGAAGAAATAATTTCAGAAAAGGAATTTGAAGCGTAACAATAATCTTTAAAAACTTTAATTATCTATTTTAATAATGAAAAGAGGATGTAAAAAAAATAAAATTTCAAACAGATTAAGTTATACTCTAATTGCAATAACAATAATAATTCTTGCTGGTGTCGGGGTTTATGCTGTTGTTGGTGTTAGCCACACTGCCGACGAACTTACAGGGGTTTGCAAAACCGACGGAACTGGCTGTTCTTGGGCTGTTTCTGGAAGCAATATTTACAGAAGTTCTGGGAATGTGGGGATTGGGACGAGTAGTCCAACAAAAGAATTAGATGTAATTGGAGATATTAACGCTGAACACATTAATGCCCAATATGGTATTACTGCTCAAAGAATTAGTGCTATGATTTTCTACGACCAAGATAATCAAAATTATCATCTTGACCCATATGGAACTTCTTATGTTTTAAATATCCAATCTAATGGTTATTTTTATGGTAAGTTCAATTGTAGAACAGTAACTGCTAGTGGAACTAATTGGGCAACTGCTTCATGTAACTCTAATGAATTTTTAATGAATGGGGGATGCTACTCGCCTGGAGGGAATATGGCACAATGTGGCCCTCAAATGACTCCCTTCAACCCCAATATATGGATTGTAGGAGGGTCTGGAACTGTTAAAGCCTATATTCAATGTTGTCGCACTTCTTTAAGTTAACAATATATAAGCTAAATTTAACCTTATCCAATATCAAACAAAAACCTTTATAAATTAACTTTTTTTCTGTATCATATCCAGGGTAGATAAAATGTTTTCCGCAAAAACTTTAAGAAATGCCTACAAGAAAATCACCGAGAAAAGGAAGTTTGCAGTTTTGGCCGAGAAAAAGAGCCAGTAAATTTTTGCCTAGAGTGAACTGGAATGCAATTAATTCTGGAAAAAATCTTAAAGGATTTATCTGCTATAAGGCAGGCATGGTTTCTGTAATAGTAAAAGACAATACTCCTAATTCTATGACAAAGGGAAAAAACATCGCAGTTCCGGCGACAATTTTAGAATGTCCGCCGATGAAAATACTTTCAGTCAGATTTTACAAAAATAAAAAAGTAATCGGAGAAGTGTTGGCTGACAATCTTGAAAAAGAAATTAAAAAGAAAATTAAAATTCCAAAAAATAAAAAAAAGAAAATTGAAGATTTCAGCGATTATGACGATGTTAAAATCATCTGCTACTCTATTGTAAAAAAAACAGGAATTAAAAAAAATCCTGACATAAGTGAAATTGGACTTGCAGGAAATTTAGATGAGAAAATTAAACTAGTAAAGGAAAATTTAGGAAAAGAAATTTCTGCATTAAATGTTTTTGAAAAAGGGCAGTTAGTTGATTTAAGGGGCTTGACAAAAGGCAAGGGACTTCAGGGGCCTGTTAAAAGATTTGGTATTACACTTAAATCCCACAAATCAGAAAAAGGAGTCAGAAAACCAGGAAGCATAGGACCTTGGCATCCTGCACGAGTTACTTTTAGAGTTCCAATGGCAGGACAAATGGGGATGCAAACAAGAGCAGTTTACAACAGCAAGATAATTGATATTGGAAAATCTGAAGAAAAATTCAAAAGTATAATTCACTTCGGAGACATTAAAACAGATTATGTAATTATATCTGGTTCTGTTCAGGGACCTGCAAAAAGACAACTGATTATTACTGCTCCATTAAGAGAAACAAAAGAGCAAAAAAAGAAAAATTTTGAATTGGTAGAGGTTTTGAGATGAGATCAACTAGCAACACAATCCCAGAATTTAATCTAAAAAAAATAATTGAACTTAGAGATGAAATTTTAGAGAGATATAATACAGAGGAAACAATTACCCAAAGAAGAATAGATTTTTTAACAGAACAATATAGAAATATTTACTTCAAAGCAAGTAGGATGGGAAGAGATTTATCTAATTACCCCGCACCAGAAAATTTATGGAGCAAACAATGAAAACAAGTATATTAACTATCGACGGAAAAGAAAAAGAGATAATTGAACTGCCGGGATGTTTTTCAAAAAATATCAGGGAAGATATAGTTGCGAGAGTTCTTGAACTTCAGAAAACAAGACAGCCATATGCTCCGTCTCTTGTTGCAGGAAGCATGTATTCTGCGAGTGGAAAAATTGTTCATAGAAGAAAAGTCTGGAAGAGTCAATATGGGAGAGGTATGTCAAGAATTCCCAGAAAAATAATGTCCAGAAGAGGAACGCAGTTTAATTGGGTGGGTGCAACAATTCCAAGTGCAAGAGGAGGAAGAAGAGCACATCCCCCGAAAACCCTAGCAATGATAAACACCAAGAAGATAAATAAAAAAGAATTGAAAATTGCACTTGTGTCTGCATTGAGTGCAACAGCCTCGGAAAAATTCATTACAAAGAGATATTCAAAACTAAAAGATAAAAAAATAGAAAAACTTCCTTTTGTTGTTGAATCAAAATTTACTTCATTAAAAACAAAAGATATGCTGAAAAGTCTGGAAAAAATCCTCGGAAAAGAATTGTTTGAAATTGCAGTAAGAAAAAAGAGCGTAAGGAGTGGTAAAGGAAAACTTAGGGGAAGAAAATATAAAAGCAGTGCAGGTTTGCTGTTTGTAACAGGAAAAGACGAGAAATTAAAAACAACTGCGTTTGAAATTGCAAATGTGAAAAGACTGGGAATAAAAAACCTAGCAAAAGGCGGGCTCGGAAGATTAACTGTTTATACTAAAAATGCAATTAAAAATTTAGAGGAATTGAAATGAAGCCAATAGCAACTGAAAAAGCAGTCATGAAAATTGAAACAGAGAATATTCTGACATTTCAGGCAAAAAAACAGAAAACAAAAGAAGAAATCAAAAAAGAAATTGAAGAAATATTTGGAGTAAAAATTGAGAGGGTAAGAACATTGATTCGCGGGAACAAAAAATATGCTTATGTTAAATTAAAAAAAGAATTTCCTGCTATTGATTTAGCAACGAAATTAGGAATGATGTAAGATGGGAAAGAGAATAATTCAACAGCGAAGAGGAAGAGGAACAAGTACTTACAGAGTTAAAAGAAAAGCATTTAAGTATAAAATAAAATATCCTAAAAAATTAGAGGGAGAAGGAAATGTTATTAGGTTAATTAATTCTCCTGCTCATACATTCCCGTTGGCAAAAGTAAAATACAGCGAGGGGTTTTTCTACATCCCTGCATTTACAGGAATGGTGGAGAAGCAGAAAATAAAATTAAGAGGAGGAGAAATCAAAGACGGAAACATAATGGAACTGGAAAAAATTCCAGTAAAAACAAAAATCTACAACATTGAATCAAGGCCGGGAGACGGAGGTAGATTCATCAGAAGTGGAGGGAATTCTGCAATAGTAAACAGAATATTCGGAGAAAATGTTTTTGTATTAATGCCCTCTAAAAAAGAAAAAAAATTTAATTTAAAATGCAGAGCGACAATCGGAGTCATCGCAGGTGCTGGAAGACTTGATAAGCCTGTTTTAAAAGCAGGAAAAAAGCATCATATTAAAAAATCAAAAAATAAATTATGGCCGAGAACTTCAGCAGTAAAAATGAATGCAGTAGATCATCCATTTGGTTCAGGGCGTTCAAAAAATCCTAAGAGCAAAATTGCGAAGAGGAATGCACCTCCTGGAAGAAAAGTCGGTTTAATCAGGCCGAGAAGAACAGGTAAGAGAAAATAAAATGAAAGAAGAATTTACAAAAAAACAATTTACATACAGGGGAAAAACAATAGATGAGTTGAAAACTCTTAATGTAAGGGAATTTTCAAAATTAGTCAAAGCAAAAGAACGGAGAAATATTTTAAGAGACTTCCAGAAAATTGAAGATTTCGTCAACAGGTCAAAAGTAAAGCTTGAAAAAAACAAGACAATAAAAACACACGATAGGGATTTGGTTATTGTTCCGCATATGATAGGATGGAAAATTTATATTCATAGTGGAAATAAATTTGCTCCAATTGAAATAACAGGAGAAATGCTAGGACACAAACTAGGGGAATTTGCACCCACAAGAGCGAGAATAAAACACAGCAAAGCTGGTGTAGGAGCGACAAAAGGAAGCAAACATAAATCAAAGAAATAAAATGTCAAACACAGAAAAACCACTTGCAAAAGAAGAGAAAAAAAGACGAGGAATAGTTAAAACTCCAAAAAAAGAAAAACTCCCATCAATCAAAGCATCTGCAAATGAAACAGGTGAACAAATTAGAGAAACAGCAAAAACCGAGGAGAAAAAAACAGAAGAAGGAATGCAAAAAACAGATAGCGAAGGAAAAGAAACAAAAAAACCAGCTCAGACAAAACCATTAGTCAAGAAAACAGAGGCTGTTGCAAGAGGGCTTAATGCTCATTTATCAACAAAGCAGAGTGCTGCAATCTGCAGGTTCATAAAAGGGAAAAAAATAGAAACAGCAGTTGAGGATTTGGAAAAAGTTATTGTGAAAAAAAAGGCAGTTCCAATGAAAGGAGAGATTGCGCATAGGAAAGGAAGAATTATGTCAGGAAAATATCCAAAAAAAGCGTCAGAATATTTTATTAAAATGCTAAAAACTTTAAATGCAAACTGCAGTGTGAACGGGCTTGAAAATCCTGTTATTTCAGAAGCTGTTGCAAACAAAGCATCAAAACCATACGGCAGATTCGGGAGCATACAAAGAAAGAGAAGCCATATCATAATAAAAGCAGCTGAAAAGAAACAGCGAGGAAAAAATAAATAATGGAAGAAAAAAAAGTAGTTGGGTTTAAAAAAAATGAATTTACTATTAGGGAATATGTAAAAGAGTCGCTTGGAAAAGGAAAAGTAAGCAGAGTAAAAATAGAATATACACCTATTGGAGAGAAGATAACAATCTCTACACACAAACCAGGATTAGTAATTGGGAGGAGAGGAGAGAAAATTTCAGAATTAACTGATGTTTTAAAAAATAAGTTTAAACTTGAAAATCCACACATTGAAATTGAAGAGATAAAATTACCTGAGCTAGATGCACAGATAATGGCTGATGAAATTGCGCTTGCACTTGAAAAATTAGGACCTTTGAAGTTTAAAGTTGTATCATACAGGACCTTGGAGAAAATAATGAAAGCAGGTGCATTGGGTGCTGAAATAAGAGTCGGGGGTAAACTTCCAGGAGCAAGAGCAAAAACATGGAGATTTGCCCAAGGTTATTTGAAAAAAACAGGCGATCCTGCAAAAATCGTCGACAGAGCACAGTCAAAAGCACAGACAAGGCCAGGAACAGTTGGAGTGAAAGTGAGTGTTCTCTCTCCAAATGTTATATTAAAAGACAAGATAATAATAAACGAAGATTTGATTGAAAAACTAAAGCAGAACACAAAAAAGATTGAAGACAAGAAAACAAAAAAACCTATTAAGAATAAAAAATAAAATGACAACATTAAAGTTTAAAGATATTAAAAAAATGAATAAAGAAGATATAAAGAAAAAACTCAAAGAACTGAGGCTGGAGCTGATAAAATCAAAAGCCAATTCCTCGAAAAAAGGGCAGAGAGCAAGAGAGATTAAAAAAATTATTGCGAGAATATACACATTCAACAACCTTGAAAACAAATCAGGAGAGTTGGATAAAAAATAAACAATGGAAATATGTCCAAAATGCGGCCTGCCCAAGCAGGCATGTGTATGTGAACAAATTGTTAAGAGTTCGCAAAGAATAAAAATATCCACGGACAAAAAGCGATACGGGAAGATAGTTACGATTGTCTCGGGTTTTGAGAGTGGAGTGGATGTTAAAAAAATTGCAAAGACTCTTAAAAACGAACTCGCGTGCGGAGGGACTTACAAGGACGGAATTGTTGAACTCCAAGGAGACCACACAAAAAGAATAAAAAATATTCTTGTGGGGCTCGGATTTGAAGAAGACTCAATCAGCGAGTAAAAACACACAATAAAAATGGAAAGAAGAAAGAAAATGAAAGAAGAAAGAATCACAAATATAGATGAAACTGGAAAGAAATATAAGATGATTGAAAGATTTTATAGTGGACAAGGGTCTGTAAGTCAGATAGAATTTGAAGTGGCATATATAGGGAGAGTTAATTTTCTTGGAAGAGAATATGAACTCTTTGCACACAAAGGGCAAGAAGAAGGAATA
>JBDRCB010000005.1:0-2764 GCA_043822125.1 archaeon
CCCATCACCACATATTTTGTTTTTAGGGTAATAAATAAATAAAATTAGAAAGATTAAGATAAGAACTGAAATTATGATTAAAAAATAATTCAGAGAGAGATAAGTTTTTCCTTCCTCTTTTTCCTTCATTTAGAAAAAAAGGGGGGGGATTATAAAAATTTATTCATTCCAGATAAATTGCAGGTCTTCCAGGTTTTGCTTTTTTGCTCTTGCTTTCTGGGTCATGTTTGTTCTTGTCATTCACTGCGAAGGGGATTATTATTGCTCCAGAAGCTGTAGAGATTGCTTCTTGATTTGTTTTTATTAAAGGAAAATCAGCAGGGACAGAATAAATATAAGCAGTAGGATTACTTTTCCCGATAATATTTTTGATATGGATTATATCAGAACTAATTTTTTTTACAAAATCTTCCTGCTTTTCAAATTTCTCATTTATTTTTTTCTCGTCGCAAATTGGCCATTTTTTCATGCTTATAAAAGTTTTATTTTTTAATTTTGCCCAAAGCTCTTCGGTTATATGAGGACAAAATGGATGCAGTAATTGAAGAGATTTTTCCAAGATTTTTTTGCTTGTTTTTTCAGGAAGAGAATTGAACAAGCTCCTTAAACTAATCACAGCAAGATTATACTTAAATTCCTCTATATATTCTGTAACCTCCTTAATTGCCTTGTTAAGTTTGCTTTCAATCTTTGCGTCAGCATTTTTAACAATTTTAACATTGTCAAAATAATCAATAATTTTTTTTACAAACCTGTAACTTCCTTCAATTCCTTTTGAACTCCAGTTAAAATCCTTATTAGGTCCAGCAACACCCACAATAAAGAATCTCAAGGCATCAACTCCATATTTATCCGCAACATCAAGAGGATCAATAACATTGCCAAGTGACTTCGCCATAACCTTACCCTCTTCTGCATGAACCATTCCCTGATTAAACAATTTTGTAAACGGTTCGTCAAATTTTACAAATCCTAAATCCCGAAGAGCCTTTGTAAAAAATCTTGCATAAAGAAGATGCAGACACGCATGCTCAGCCCCGCCAATGTATTGGTCAACAGGCATCCAGTAATCAATCTTCTTTTTATCAAACGGCGCTTTTCTATTTTTACTATCACAGTATCTCATATAATACCAGCTTGAATCAAAAAAGGTGTCCATTGTGTCTGTCTCACGACTGGCTTTACTATTGCACCTTGGGCATTTTGTGTTTACAAATTTCGCATTTGTCTCAAGTGGATTTCCTTTTCCAAATTTAACATTAATTGGAAGTAAAACAGGTAATTCTTTTTCAGGAACAGGTACAATTCCGCAATTGTCACAATAAACAACTGGAATAGGAGTTCCCCAATATCTCTGACGAGAAATCAGCCAGTCACGAAGTTTAAACTGAACCTTTTTTCTTCCTGATTTTTTCTGCTCCAAAAATTTTGTAATTTTGTCAATCGCCTCGCGGTTGTTAATTCCGTTGAATTCACCGGAATTAATTAAAACTCCATCATCTTCATAAGCTCTTGACATTTTCTTAGAATCTATCTCATAAAGACTCGGCTGAATAACAACTTTAATATTAATTCCATACTTCTTCGCAAAATCAAAATCTCGATAGTCATGCGCAGGAACAGCCATCACCATTCCAGAACCATAATCAGCGATGACAAAATTTCCAACCCAAACAGGAACTTTTTCTTTAGTTACAGGATTGATTGCATAGCTTCCTGTAAAAACTCCTTCTTTGTCAAGCAAATCAATATCTTCCTGCTTAGTTGATTTAATCTTTTTCAAAAATTTCTCAACTTCTTTTTTCTGCTCTTTTGTAACCAACTCCATCAACTTTGGATGCTGGGCAGAAATTACTATAAATGTAACACCATAGATTGTATCGGGACGCGTAGTGAAAATTGGGAACTTTGAAGTTGATGTAATCTCTTCTAATAATTCTGGGAATTCTTCTGTTCCCATATCCCCAAATGTGAAATGGCCCTTTTCTTCAATGCAAATCAACTCACCCCCTAACCTTGAATAAATCTGTTTAGCACTTTCAATTATGAATTTATCATCGTTATTTGAATAGAACATTACAAGTTTATTGAAATATTTTTTCAAAGAAGAATCATAATTAAAATCTTTCAGCTTACTCTTTTTCAAATATTTTCCAGCTTTAATAACCGAAGGAGCGACTAAAATAACTTTATCAACTTTTCTTTTACTTTCACTTAACCACCTTAATAAAAATGCTGTTCCAGCACTATGCCCAATAAGAGTAGTACTTTTATTTATATCATTTTTCTCAAATACTTCTTTCCACTTTTCATAATCAGGCAACCAATCTTCAGGATATAATTGATTAAAAACTGCAATTCCATTTTTTTCTAACTCCTTTTTTAACCAAGGTTTCCAGTGCTGTTCATTTTCAGGTTTACCTTCTTTAGAATTCTTCTCAGTAGGAGGAGAACCATGAACAATCACAACATTTGATATTTTATCATCAGGATTTTCAACCTCAAAATCAATTTCAGTCCCGTAAGATTTTCCAATCCAGTTTTTCTGCATAACTTTTATTCTTTCAGGCCACTGCAAATCATCAATGCAGTCCAAAAGCTCGTTTGCATAAGCAGTTGTTTTAATGAACCACTGCTCAAGATTTCTGACTTCAACTTCAGTATCTTCGTGCCTCCAGCAATGCCCTCCCTGAACCTGCTCATTTGCAAGAACAGTTTTGCATTTAGGACACCAATTAACAGGTGCCTCTTTTCTATAGACCAA
>JBDRCB010000006.1:0-199165 GCA_043822125.1 archaeon
TTTTTTTGATTTTCCTTCCATTAAAGATAAAACATAAACATTTTCTAATGCACTCATTTCATTCATTAAAGCATAATCCTGAAATACATATCCTAACTGAGTCAATCTATAATATGTTCTTTCTGTTTCAGGCAATTCTTCAACAGCCAAACCTTGAACAGAATATTCTCCTTTTGTAGGATTATCTATTAACCCTAAGATTCTAAGCATTGTTGTTTTTCCACTCCCGCTTGCCCCAATTACAGCAACAAATTCTCCTTTTTTAATTTCAAAATTAGCATTATCCAATGCCTTAATTTCACCTCCCCCAGACTTATAATACCTGCACATATTTTTTACTTTGATTAATGTTTTTTCTTCTTTCATTTTATCTTCCCCATATTGCTTTTAATATGCTTTCTTTTGAAATTCTCCATGCAGGAAGAACTCCTGCAATAACAGACATCCCTAACATAGTGAAAACACTTTTAATTATTAATCTTACTTGAATTTCTGGAATGATTGTAAGATTCTCATAAAAAGTAACCGGACTCACTGTAAAATAATACATCAAAATAAAATATAAAACTAGCCCGGCAAAAATTCCCATTGAAACATAAAACATACTAATAAAAGCATATGTTAAAATAATTGAACGAGGAGTAATTCCTATAGCTTTCAAAATACCTATTTCTTTTTTCCTATTTAAAACATTAATATAAATAATAATTAAAATTAAAGCTGCTCCGACAATTAAACTAACATAATTAGAAACAACATTTATCATATCTATACTTTGCATCGCCTGTCTTAAAATAGCATCAGATTTTTCATCCTTTGTAAAAACAGGTTCATTAACTCCCGCAGAAATTACCTTCTCTTTTACATCTGTTGCTTCTTTTGGATTTTTAATCTTCATAACAACACTTGTTGCTTCACTTCCACTTAATCCATATACATCTTCAAGCTCTTTATAATGAACTAATGCATTAAGATCAATAAGCTCAAAAGTCCCTTCCATAATTCCCTTGACTTTGTAAGTTCTTGTTACACCATTAGCATATGTGACATCAACAAGAGACCCAACTCGCACACCTCCTAAATTATCATAAATTTCAGAACCAAAATAACCCTCTACAAGCATAGCACCAATTATTATTTCATCTCTGGATAAATCGCCTAAAAATTCTCCTTCTACAATAATGTTTGGATAGTTGGAAACATCATACTCTTCTGAAGGCAATAATCCAGTTATAGTTGAACCCACAACTTTTTGTTTGTATTTTATAGATGCTCCTGCTTCTAATCTTTTTGTTGCAGATTTTACTTCAGGAACCGCCCTAACTTTCTGCAAAACATTATCAGCATTATTTATATAAGGATTATCACCACTTGGTTCAACAACAATATCTCCATAAGGATAGTCCATAAAAGCAGTAAACATGCCTGAAACTCCCCCAATCATTGAAGGGAGAAATACCAGATTCATAAAAATCAGCGATAAAACAAAAATAATAAAAGCTATAGTTTTCTTGTTCCCCCTTCTTATAGAACTTGTAGCACCGAGTAATCCAACTTTAATATCATTAAGCATTTTGTCTCCATTTTTCACTCATTATTTTTTTTCTTTTTCCTTAGGACTGTTTCCCTTAAGAAGCTGGTGAATAATTTTGTCTTTTGACTTCTTGACTCTAAAGAAATAATATACTCCACCTCCAATGAGTGCAATAAGAATTATTACAAAAGTAATGATACCAAAATTAGATGATTTTTCCAATACGTTAATATTAACATCTGTCTTTGTTTCTCCAGCTCCAAAATCATCATTATATGATATTGTTATTGGAAATGTAAATTCTCCTGCCTTATCAACAATAAATGTCAAAACAGCAGGCCCATCTTCTTGTGGCTCAAGAGTTCCGATAAATGATTGTTTTAATCCTTTAAATGGATGGTCTACATAAATTCTTACTGATTTAGCTGTTCCAGTTCCTGCATTCTCAATTCTTAATGTCATCTCAACAATATCTCCTTCCATCGGCAAAACAGGATTTGTTTTAATTGTAGCAATTCCCAATTCAGATTCAGCACCAATAATTTCAAAAGTTATTTCACTTTCTTTTAGAAAATTATCATAACGTAATCTTGTCTTTATTACATATGTCCCTGGACTTGCATTGTCTTTAGTCCTCATGTGATAAGTAATAAATCTTTCACTATTGCCATAGTATAATTTAGAAATATTAATTAGCAATGGTTCTTTTATCTCAAGGTCTTTTGGAACTTGTAATAATTCAAACGAAATAAATTCAGGCATATTAGAACCGCAGTTTTCAATTTGAACTCCTATTGTGAATTCCTCTCCAATTTCTATGGAGCTTGGACTTATATCTGATAATTCTGCAGTAACGCAAAAATCACTTTGAAGAGAGCTTGCAACGGGCAGAACTCCCAATAAAAAAAACACCAGAATAATTTTTCCAAATTTTAATTTCATTTTAGCCTCTTTTATTTTATTAACACAGAATCCCTTTTAAATTTTGCCTTGTAGATTTAATTTATTTTATTTAAGTTTATTTACAATCTAATTCTAAAACTTCTTTAAATTATACAATGCCATTAAAAACAAAAAACTTATAAACATCAATTTCCCATAAATATAAATCGGTTCTTAATAATTTACCGTGATTCTTAATAAAATGGATGAAGATTTAAAAAATTCAATATTAAAAACAGGAACAACTATTTTAGGAATAGTCTGCAAAGACGGAGTTGTAATGGCTTCTGATAGACAGACAACTGCTGGGAATATTGTTATGAGCAAGACAAAACAAAAAGTTATTCAGTTAAATGATTATCTTGTTTTTTCTGCCTGCGGACTTGCAGCTGCTTCAGATAGAATTAAAAAAATTCTCCCTGCAGAACTCAGGCTAAAAGAACTGAGAACTAAATCAAGACCCACTGTAAAACAATCTGCAAGTTTGCTTGCTTCTATAATTTATTCTGTTATAAGACAGCCTTCTATGATTCCAGACCAGATGGGTGCTTTGATAGGAGGGTACAACGAGGACGGAACTTTTGAGTTATATTCTATTGACCCAGCAGGAAGCATAAATCAGGTTGAAGATTACGACGCTAATTTTGGCTCAGGCATGCCTTATGTCCTCGGACTTTTAGAAAGACAGTATAAAAAAGATATTTCTGTTAAAGAGGGTGTTGAACTTGCAAAAGAATCTCTGAAATCGTCGACACAGAGAGATGTTGGTTCTGGATATGGAATTGATGTTTTTGTGATTACAAAAGAGGGAATTAAGAAAGCAGTTTCTCAGGAAATACTGCCTTCCTACAAAGAGTAATAATTTTAAAATGGATATTTTGAAGAATATAACTGATAGACTTAAAGGAGATGTAACTGATGCTGGTTTTGAAGGAGCAAATATAGTTCTTTACACAGACAATGAAAAATTTTTCAAAGACGGAAGCGCGAAAATAAAAGAAATTGTCAATGAGATAAAGAAGAGAATAGAGTTAAGAGCAGACCAGAAAATACTGCCAGAGCAGGAGAAAACAAAAAAAGAAATTATGAAGATAATTCCAGAAGAAGCAGAAGTCACCGACGTGCTTTTTGACTATCACAGGAGCATTGTGATTATTGAGGCAAAAAAACCAGGACTGGTTATAGGAAAGCAGGGCTCTATTTTAGAGGAGATAAGATTGAAAACTTTGTGGACACCTCAGATTCAGCGCTCTCCTGCAATTAAAAGTAAAATTACAGAAAATATCCGCGAAGTTCTTTATGCGAATAATAACTACAGAAGAAAATTTTTAAATTCAATTGGAAAAAAAATTTACTATGAGTGGAATCCTGAAAAAACAGATGAGTGGGTGAGGGTTACTTTTTTAGGAGGTGGAAGGCAGGTTGGAAAAAGCTGCATTTTACTGCAGACGCCGAATTCAAAAATTCTTCTTGATTGCGGAATTGACGTCGCGTCTCAGGGTTCTGAAAAATTTCCTTATTTTAATATTCCTGAATTTGACATTTCTCAGTTGGATGCAGTTATAATCAGCCACGCTCATTTAGACCATGTCGGACTGCTTCCTTATCTTTATAAAATGGGTTACAAGGGGCCAGTTTATATGACTTCTCCGACGAGAGACATTGCAGCACTTCTTTCTCTTGATTTTATTGGTGTTGCCTACAAGCAGGCTTCTGCACCGCTGTTTGATTCAAAAGACATAAAAGAAATGGTTAAGCACAGCATTTGTTTGAATTATAATGAAGTGACTGATGTGACACCTGACATAAGATTAACTTTTTACAACGCAGGACATGCATTGGGAAGTGCAATGGTTCATATTAATATTGGAAACGGTTCTCATAATTTATTATATACAGGAGATTATAAATATGGAAAATCCAGACTGCTTGACCCATCTGTGACAAATTTTTTGAGAGTAGAAACAGTAATTACAGAATCAACTTATGGTTCAAAAGTAGATATTCTTCCTCCAAGAATTCAGTCAGAAGAACATCTCTTAGAAGTAATTAATAACACCATAAAGAACAAAGGAAAAGTTTTAATTCCAGAATTGGGATTAGGGAGGGCACAGGAGACAATGTTAATTTTAGAAGATGCTATGGCTTCTGGTAGACTTGAAAAAGTTCCTATTTATATTGACGGTATGATTTGGGATATCAATGCAATACACACAACTTACCCTGATTTTCTAAGTACAAGAGTCCGCTCTCAGATTTTTCAGGATAAAAACCCATTTGTTTCTGAAACTTTTTTCAGGATTGGCTCGCCGCAGGAAAGAAAAAATGTAGTTGAGGGAGGTCCGTGTGTTGTCCTTGCAACTTCAGGAATGCTCGTCGGAGGGGCGTCTGTGGAGTATTTAAGGGAATTTGCATCTAACCCTAAAAATGCAGTTGTCTTTGTATGTTATCAGGGAGTCGGCTCTTTGGGAAGGCAGGTGCAGGAAGGCATAAAAGAAACTAGGATGATTGTCGACGGAAAAGAGGAGATAGTTAAAATCAACCTTGAAGTTCACACTATCGACGGGCTCACTGCTCATGCAGGCAGAAATGAGATAATTTCATTTTTCAATAATATGCGTCCAAAGCCAAAAAGAATAATCATCAACCACGGAGAAGTTTCAAAATCCCTTGATTTGGCCTCAGCACTTTACAAACTGAATAGAGTTGAGACAAATGTTCCTAGAAATTTAGAGACATTAAGACTGAAATAATGTAGCTACTCTAGAATGGAAATCTTTATAAATTTAAATTCATGGCTTAGTCCATATGGATTTTAATAAAACAAGATACTTATGCCTGATTATATTTTTATTGATAATTATCTCAGCAGTTGCTACTGCACTCACATTACCTTATGGACACGATGCATCTAAAGTTAATGTTAAAGTTGACGGAAATGTAGCAACATTACAGAGCGCATTAACATTAAATAAACTTGTTTGTGCTGGTTCAGCAAGCCCTATTGCTTCTTTAAATCCAGGACATAATGCAGAAGAAATTTTGGTTTCTGTTAATGGGATTCAGAACACATTATTAGCAGCATTGCAATTAAAAAACGGACTTTGTCCTGGAAAATCTCTTCTTTCAGCAATTTCATCTCATCCTCCTGTTTTTCATTTAGCAGGTGAGATTCAGTTTTCATCAGGAAGCACATTTCAACAGCTTATTAATTCTGGAACATTCTGCGTTGTTGAACATGCTACATCTGGTTGTTATGATAATGATGCTTATTGGTATGATACATGTGGTGTGAGAAATGACAAAAAATTAGAATGTGGAGCAGATTATTGCGATGCTTGGAGTGCTCCAGATTGTGTTGGTGGAAATTTGGTGCAAAAAAGAACATGTTATCATAAAGGATGTTCTCATGGATTATGTTATTCTAATAGTTATGAAGATGAACCTAAAATATACCAAACATGTGAGTATGGATGTTCAGGACCAACACCTCATTGTTTAGCGAGAGTGCAGAAAAATTATGTAATTGATACAAGCACAGTAGGACCTGCACTTAATATAGACCCTTTTGGTAAAGGTACAGGATTGGGTTATTACTTATCTTCATATGATGATTTAAGAAATCCTGATTGGGCTAATATTTTCTGTCAAGAGATAGGATACCAAGGAGGTACAGGAGCTTATACTTGTGGAACAATAACTTCCTCAAATTGTTGGACTGAACCTGTATCTAGTGTAACTTTCTGTGAATGCAGTCCAGAGTATGTAAAAGTAATGCACAATGGAGAGTGGATACTATATACAACGAACATGGTAAGCAGTTGTAGTGGATGGGGCGAAGGTGTCTGCCCTGCTAACCAATATATAAAAACAGCAACATGCTGGAAATACACATACGAGTGATTTTAATTTAAAACTTTAAAAACTATTTTTTCTTTGTTTTAAAATGAAGCATAATCTAAAGGTGACATTTATTCTTTTGGCAATGTTTTTGGTAACGCAGTTCATAGGACTTTATGTTGTGAATCATTACCAGCAGACAGTCTCTTTGCCATATGGAATGCAGCCACCTTCTATTGAAGAGGAGAAAGATTATTTTAGTTTTTTCCCGACGATTGTTATCGCATTTATTATCGCGATTTCACTCTTTTTCCTGCTGACTAAATTCAAATTTGAAACTGTGATTAAAATCTGGTTTTTTATAGTTGTTGTAATTGCCCTCGGTATTACACTTACTGCAATTTTCCCGTCCTTTAAATATTCCTCGCTGATAGCACTCGCAATAGCATTGCCCCTAGCTGTAATCAAAGTTTTCAAAAGAAATTTTCTCACACACAATCTAACAGAACTTTTTATATATCCGGGAATCGCTGCTGTTTTTGTCCCGATTTTTAACATTTATACAATTATCCTTCTGTTGATTTTAATTTCAATCTATGATGTCTGGGCAGTCTGGCACTCTGGAATTATGCAGAAAATGGCTAAATACCACATAGATAAACTTAATATTTTTCCTGGTTTTTTTGTGCCTTATGCATCTAAAAAAATAAAAGAAAAAATAAAATTCATGAAAAAAACATTGTCAGAAAAGGAATTGAAAAATAAAAAAATAAAAATTAATATCGCACTTTTAGGTGGAGGAGACATAATTTTTCCAATAATAACAGCAGGTGTTTTTATGAGAACATTTGGATTCGCCCAGTCTCTTTTTGTCATAGCAGGTGCAGCACTCGGCTTGTCTTATTTGTTCTTTTTTGCAGAAAAGAAAAAATTTTATCCTGCAATGCCTTTCATAACAACAGGGATTTTTTTAGGAATGCTAATTAGCTGGATTATTTTTTGATTATTTATTAGTGAATTTACAATAGTTTTCTAAATTTTTTTTGTTATCGGCTTTATTCCAATACAACCAATAAGTCTGACTTTTGAATTTTCATTTACCATTACTTTAATTAATCCTTTCTTTGAATCATATTTCCCTCCTTGAAATGGATTTAGAACAGCATAACCTTCTTTTATTCCTGTTATTTTGCCCGCAAAAGTAGTTCCTTGTTGAGAATAAATTAAAACATATCTTCCTATATATTCATCCCAGATACTTTCATTTTTTTCCTCGTTACAAAATCCTATTTCTGCCATAATTTTATCTGATTTATACTTTAAATAATTTTCCATATGTATCCACTCTACAAAAGTAACAAATAGTAAGATTTATAAAACCACTAACATCTTTAATATTATGGATTTAAACAAGTTGAGAAATGAGATTGAAAGATATGAGATCCCTTTAGATTATTTAAAAAATAATTCTTGGAGAGTTTCGCCAAATTCTGAATATATTGAAGACATATATATTAGATTATGTTTTATTGAAGCTAAATTATTTAGTCTGCCTGAAAATCTTGAAAAAAATTCTTTAATAAGAAAGATAAATAATCTGCGAGAAATATTCAAACAAATAGATTTTTCTCCTGCTACTCAAATTTTCCCAAGTAAGTTAATTAACCTTTCTGATATCTTTTTTTAAAATGATGCTTAAACAGGATTTAGTCGCAAAAATTAAAGATTATTTTAATTTGAATATTTACGAGACAAAGGTTTGGCTCGCTCTGCTTTCTAAGGGAGTTGCGTCTGCAGGCGAGATTGCTGAAATTTCCAGAGTCCCGAGAAGCAGGACTTATGATGTTTTGGAAAGTCTGGAGAAAAAAGGATTTGCAATAATCAAACTCGGAAAACCAATTAAATATTTAGGAGTCAAACCGAAAATAATTCTTGAGAAGTTGAGAAATAACATAAAAAAAGAAGCAGAGGAGAGAGTAGTTAATCTTTCAAAAATAAAAGAAACAGCAGAATTTTTACAACTCGAAGAGATTTACAAAGACGGTTCAGAGCCAGTTAAGAAACAGGAGATTTCTGCTGCATTGAAAGGGAGATTAAATATTTATAATCATCTAAAGGAATTAATCAGGAGTGCAAAAAAAGAAGTTATAATCTGCACAAACGTCGAGGAGATGAAATCAAAGGCTAAATTTTTTCAGCAGATTTCCAATTATTTCAAGAAGTCAGATATAAAACTGAAAATTGCACTGAACGGAGATGCTGAAAAAATCAGGCAAATGGAAAAATTGTTCAGCACAAGAATAAGAAAGACAAATATCGAGGCTAAATTTTTCATAATAGACAGATGCGAGGTTTTGTTTTATCTCTCAAAAAACAGCGACAAAGAAGACACTGCAATCTGGCTCAATTCCAAATTCTTCTCAGAGGCTTTTGCATCTTTATTTGAGGGTGCGATTGAAAAATAGCAGTTGGTTAAAATTTAATTTTTTTCAAATCAGAAATATACATTTCTTTTATTCTTTTTTTATCCTTTTTTTTCATAGAATTGAAAAATTTTTCTAGACTAAAATTTATTTTTTCCTTGGCATAAATCCTGCCTTTTTTCTCAAAAGTATTTTTATGCTTTTTCCTGAAACTGCTGACATTTTTTAAATCTTTGATGCTCGGCCCCTCTACAGTGATTTCTTTTTTCCTTTTTGCGACAAAAAAATATCTTGCTGTTTCTCCTCTGCTGTAATTGAACCCTTTGTTCTTTACTTCAAAGAATTTTTCTATTTCTGAGGCAAGATGATTATAGAATTTGAGAAGTTTCCCTCCTGCTATATCCCCGTTCTGCTTTTCTGTTTTTGCTTCTATGAGAATAAACTCAAAACCCTTTTTTTCAGCACCTTTTTTTATTTCTTTTAATTTTATTTTCTTTTTGCTGAATGATTCTATTGAGGGGTTTTTTAAAAATTCAGAACATTCTTTCTTGAACCTTTCAAAAGTTTCATATGACAATGCCGCTAGTGCATTTCGCTGCTTGTAAGTTGGATCTATCAAAATAACAGGAGATTCTAATTTTGAGCTGTTTAAATCCAGAAGAATTCTCTGCTTGTTTTTGTAGAGTTTCTCAATATCAATAATTTCTTTTTCTTTTATTTTTGAAATCGCTCTGATAAAATTCAAAAATCCTTGATAATGATGAATGAGTAGTTCAATGCCGTATCCTGAAAATCCTTTTATGTAAGATTCTGCACCATAGCAGTTTTTAGCGTAGCAGAACGCCTTGGCTGTTTTGACATCGTCGATAATTTTTTTTGATTTTAATCTTTTTTTTATATACTGCACATGAGAATATGATAAGTCAGTTATGTTTTCTGCTTCTTCTGGTTTTTTTATCTTAATAACTGGAATAATTTCAAAGAAAAAATTTTCCCCTCCATCTACTCTGAAATAATTTCTCGAGCCGTGCACTTCAGAAAGATTAGTAAACCCCTCGAGAATTTTTTTAGTTATGTATGAAATTTCTTTTCCTTTATAGTTTTTTTCAAATCTCAAAAAAATGTCAATATCATATTTTCCTTTTTTTATCAGTGTTTTTTTTGCATAACTCCCTCCGACAAAAATATCTGCATTAATCTTTGTCTTTCTTATTCTCTCTTTAAGTTTTTCAATAAATTCTCTTAAAGAATTCTCTATGTTTATTATTTCTTCCTTTGGAGGTTCAATCTCTTCAAGGACTTTTTTTATTATAACTTCAATCTTTTTTTTCATTTGGATCCCTAATCTCTTTAATGTCTTTTGCACTTTTATTTAAAGTTGATGTCAAATCAATTATGTATTTTCCCTCTTCCACTCTGTAAACCAACGGCCTTTTTTTACTGAATAATTTTATTAAATCTATTTCAAATTTCCCTGAGCCAATCGCTCTCACAGATTCTATGTCGAGTATAACAGGAGCATCAGCGTCGGTGATTCCAGCCATCTCTCTTATATCACTCTCCACTTGTTTTTTCTCTTCTTCAGGAATTTCAATCGGTTTTTCTTTTAATTTTTCTATCTGCTCCTCTTTAATATAAAAGAAAAACCTCCCTCCACATTCAGAGCATCCTTCTAATAATTCCTTGCTCCCCAAAGGGATAATTTTTGAACATCTTACACATTGGTGTGGCATACTTAAAGAAAAAGCTTTTAATTAATAAATTTATCTACTTATTTAGCATTAATTCAATTTTCTGCGGGTTTCTTCCAAATGACGTCGCCACGGCGTTTGCAGAAATCTCACTTGTTCAATAACAGCTCAATCTTTTGCGGGTTTCTTTTGATTTCTTTTACAATTGTGGCAGGTCCGATGATTGTCACTGCACCTAAATCCCCTCCAGAAAGAGCATTTGCAATCCCTTTTCTCATTCTGCTAAAAATCCCGACATTTCCTCCGTTAGAAATTACTGCAAGTTCAACCCCTTTGAAATCTTTTACAAATCCAATCATAGCCATAGTATCTCCAATAAGCCGTGCTTCTTCATCAGGAAGGAGTTTTCCCTGCACAATTAAAATATTATTTCCGAGGATAATTTTTAGAATTTTTTTAATTCTCTCATCGCTGTTTAAACTCCTTATTTCAGAATATGGAAGAAACTGAATGGAAAAACCTTTTATTTTTCTGAGATCTTTATTATTCCCTCTTTTACTCATTTTAATAGGTTGTATTTTTATTTATAGTTTTTTTAGTTTTTAAATTTTCTTTGATAGTTTGAAAAGAGATTCGTAAAATTCCTCTAAATTTTTCCCGTATCTAGCGCTTATTCCGACTACCTCGTATTCTGGAAATGCAGCCTCAATTTTTTTAACATCTGCTTTTCGCAAATCAATTTTATTAGCGACGATTAAAACAGGAATTTTTCTAGCAACTAAATTTCCTATGATTGTGATATTAACTTGGTTGTATGGATTTTCAGTTGCATCAAGGACAATAACAACAGCATCCATATCGTCTAACCATTTGATGCTCTCTATGACGCCCTGTGTAGCCTCTTTTGCTCTCTGCTTCGCATCTCTTTTTTTTATCTTGTATTTTAAGAAATCTTCATAATCTATTTTAGTTGTGATTCCAGGAGTGTCTATCATTTTGAAAATCATTTTTTTCCCTTTATATTCTATCTCGACTTTTTCTTTAAACTGAACATGCCTGGTTTCATGGGGGATTTTGCTGACACTTCCTATTTCCTCTCCTGTAAAATCTTTGCAGATTCTGTTCGCTAAACTTGTTTTTCCTGCATTAGGCGGACCGTAGAATCCGAGCTTCACGCTTTTTTTATTTTTGAAAATTCCTGAAAAGATTCTTTTAAAAAAATTCTTGAAGATTTTTATCGCCATGTTAATATCCTGTAAAAAGGCTTATTAAATTTTTGTGTTTTCAACAATACTTTTAATTGGATTTATGCGGATTTTTTTCCTTATTGAATTTCCTAAATATTTTTTCAACAGGAAAAATTTCAATCATTCCCGTCCTCTTTCCTATATGTTTTTTCATTGCATAATTTATCTGCTCGTAGCTCCATCCTGCTTTTTTAAGTTTCGTTCTGATATCTTTTTCATGAGCACCTCTTTTTTTAGAAGATTCAATATATATTATAAGATTGTAGAGATTATTCCTGTCTTTAAAGAGATATTTTTCATATTTGTATTTATACCATTGTTGCAAGAAGATATAAATTGCCACACTGATTAAAATAAGGACTAAAAATATAAATAGCAAAATCCACCAGTTGAATTTTTCTGGTTCAGGTTCAGTAATTTTCTCTGACAAAACCAAATTGTTTATTGGAGGAGAGACAAAAAGAGGAATATTCCTAAAATCAATATCTTCTGTTGTTGAAAAACTAATTGAATTTTTTGGTTCTTTTAATTCAATATAAACATAAACTGACTCTTCTTTTTCAGCATAATTTTGCTTAAAGAAAAGATTCTCCATTTTCTTTAAAATAAAATAAGAGTTTCTTCCTATGATTTCTTTTTCATTTGCAGTTATGTCAAAAACCCTCAAAATAGCCTCTCTTGAGTTAGGATATTTTGCAGAAATTTCCTTGAAATTTATTTTAGTTTCAAATTTATTCTGATTCCATATAATTATAGAATCAACATACTGGCTGTATTCACTAGTTTTGTAATCTCCACCCCCTATTTTTTTTAAAACCTCAAGATTTATTGTGCTCTCAGTTGGGTGAAAAGTGATGCTCTTTGCTTCTTTGCTTGTCCAGAGAGTTTCAGGGACTTTCAGGGATATAACTTCTATTATTATACTGTTGTATTCTTCCTCAGAACTTGCACTCCTGTATTTTCTGTCTGCTTCTTTCAGGGCGTCGTTCAATTCCTCTGTCTGCAGAATTTTTTTCAGCTGTATCTGCTCAAAACTGGAAAATTTTTTTATCTCTTCCTCTACTCCTGCTAAATCTTTTTTCATTTTTTCAAGTGTCTGATTTATCAGCTCCTTCGGAGAAATAACTTCAATCTCAAAAGTTTTGTGCGCGCTTCTATTCTCAGTATCAACAGCAGTAATTTTCAAATTATATAATCCTGTGCTGTTATAAGCATGTGTTGCCTTGTTTGTCTTTGTTGAAATTTCATTCCCATCTCCGAAATTCCATATGTAATTACTTATGTTTCCCGCAGAACTGACATCAGCTTCAAACACAGTAGGGTATGCAGAAGCAGTGCTTACGGGGCTGATTGATTTTATTATTGGGACTTTCTCCACTGAAATCTGTTGTGAAAAAATTTCCTCTCCTTTGAAATCTAGCCTGAATGTGCTATTTCTATATTCCTGCGGTACAGAGAAATTCCCTCTGTCAAGATAAATTTTTTGAAAATCAAAACTGACTTTTGCAGGTGCTTTTACAAGAGAATAAAAGTTATTTTTTATTTTAGAGCCTGCCTGTGTTTCATATTTTATAGAGATATTTTTCACTGCAACATTTTGCTCCTGATTTGAAATAATTTTCACAGGAACAAAACAAAGTTTAGACGAGCAATCCATGTTTCCGTGTTTTGACATAAGATAATCATTTGTCATTCCTGACAAGCTGTTCTCCCCAAGCAGATTTGTTATTTGAATTGTTCCCACATTTGCAAATTTTTTTCCTTCTGCAAAAATTTTAAAACTTGCAATTTCAGGCTGAATTCCCAATCCTCTGAACCCGCATTTTTCTCCTGTTTCATAGCCAATTATCTGCGAGGTGGTTTCTTCTTCAGAATAAATGCAAACATAATATTCAGCAGGTTCTGTTATAAGGTAATCTATTTCACAGAAAACTTCAGAGCCTCCTTCTTGCAGATTTGCCGACGGGATTTTGCAATTTGCCCCACTTACTGCCTCGCCGTAGGTATTATAAATAGATATAGTGAGTTCCTTGGTTCCGCTGTTTTTATAGACATAAGCTCCGATTTTAAATCCAGGTGATTTTGTGAGAATTATTTTCTGGCAGTGCTTGCTCGGGCTTTTTTCAATTTTATATTTTCCTGCAGTTATGTTGTCGTCAAAACATCCATAGTTCTTTAAAGAAGCACAACTCTCTCCTGATGCTTTGTAATTTCCAGAATCAACATCTTCGTCTTCTAAAAAATCTATTTCCAGCTGATTTGTGCATGAAGCAACAGCATTGCTGGTCACAGTAAAACTAACTGAATTTATCGCAACAAGATTTTCATCGAATAAAAATCCTATTAATACTGATTCCCCGTTTTTTAAATTAAAATTTTTTTCAGTTTCACTGCTTCCAGAAGAAGAATAATCATAACCACATCCGATTATACTGCACGAGTATTTTGCGTTTTCATTTGTTTTTAATAAATCTATCAAGCTTATATAGTCTCCAAAAGAACTTTGAAAGAGGGAATCTGTCGGCTCACTGCTTAAACTCATATTAACCCACCCTCTTATGAAATCTGTCGGCCCATATTGTGTGTCTATTGAATGAGACAAATTTCCAATTTCAAAACTTGCAGAAACAAAGTTTATTAAAAATACTACTACTAAAATTCCAATAAATTTTTTTAAATTCATTCTTTCTAATCATCTCTTTTTTTTAAAATCAAAATTGTGTATATCGCTGTTAATAATATCAGCACTGAAATCGCATTATAATATCCAAAAAAATAAAGCTGAATTTCCGCAGGACACATTATGCTACTGCTCCCATCTCTGCAGATTGTTTGCTTTCCTTCTGGGTCTTCCTGTTCTGTGTTTTCAGGATCCCAAACCCAATTCGCTATCCACGAATATGTAAGTATTCCGTCAGAGCAGTCGTCGTCAGTGCTTTCTGTGTATGTGCAGGTTCCTATTGCCAAAGGAGGAGGATTAAGTATATTTATCCCATCCCAGTATGAATGACAACTATCTCCATTCCAATAACAACCACAGTCAAAACCATCTCCACATGTAATGCTGTTGTTTTTATTCCAAACACTATAATTTGCAACATCACACATATCCTGGACACATTCCTGTTGTGCTAAATAATCTTTGCAGATGCTTATACTTGAGCAGTATGTTGCACTTATTATCTCATCTACCAATAATTTATTAGTGCTTGTTCTTCCACTGTTGAATTTAAAATAAAATTCATATCCAGATTCACTTCCTGCTTTGTCTATGTCTTCTTGTGTGATTATCCATTGAATTTTAATATCTCCTTCGCTGTCCACAGTCCCGCTTAAGGCATCAGCACCTGTTCTTATGCTGTCATCAGACAATAAATCTTTTTCATAAATTTCTATACTAATATTCTCCCCAGGAGATAATCCGCTGTTTTCAATCACTGCATATACTTTTGTAGTACCTGGAATTACATTAATAGGATTTAATATTAAATTGTCACTTGAATCCTGCCAATATCCATAGGGAATTACAGAAAAAGCACAGCAGATTTTAAGATTATAATATCCAAAACTTCCTATATGAGCATTTGTATCTGACGATAAAGAAGCAATTTCAATTGTGTACCCGTCTGGACATGAGCCTGCTCCTACAGCACAGGTTAAATCACCAAAACAAACATGTGTGTTATAGTTATTTAAAGAAGGAGATTCAGCATGAGCATTTGTAGTTGCAGACAATCCCATAATTTTATTCCCTCCATCACATTCATGGCTTCCTATAAAATCACAAGAAATGCAGTAATTATAGTTTGTGTCGTCGTAAACAGCTCCATGAGCATTGTCCTGGGAGGACATTTTCATTATTATATTATCAGAACTTGAACATGAAGTTGTAACACTGCATGTCTGTGCAGAAGCAAGTCCGATGAAAAACACTGCAATTAAAATTATCAAACCTCTCTTTCTCATTCTCTTTTTAGTAAAATATTATTTATAAATATTCTTATATTGTTTTATTGGTTCTCTAAAAATAAATATTATATGAATTTCATTTAATAACACTCAAGGGTTTTAATCTTGCGACTTTTTTGCTTATTTTGAGGGAATCAACGACTCTCACAACTTCATCAATGTCTTTGTAAACTTCAGGTGCTTCCTGTGCAATTGTTTTCATGCTCCCTGATTTTATTTCAATTCCTTTTTTGTTTAGCTCTTTCTGCACAGATTCTCCTTTGAGATTTCTTAAAGCAGAGCTTCTGCTGGAAACTCTCCCTGCTCCGTGGACAGTGCTCCCGAATGTAATTTCCTCTGCTTTTTTTGTTCCAACTAAAACATAACTTGCAGTTCCCATACTCCCTGGAATTAAAACTGGCTGTCCAATTTTTCTGTATGCTTCTGGAATTTCTTTTCTTCCAGGCCCAAAGCACCTCGTGGCTCCTTTTCTGTGGATACAGACAGTTTTCTTTTTTCCGTCGACAATATGTTCTTCAAATTTAGCAATGTTGTGGCACACATCATAAACAACTTCAATTTTTATTTTCGGAAATATTTTTCCAAGGGTTTCGCGAACCCAGTGTGTTATCAGCTGTTTGTTCGCAAAAGCAAAATTCGCAGCACACGCCATAGCAGAAAAATAATCTCTCCCAAGTTTACTTTTAATTGGTGCGTTGATTAATTCTCTGTCTGGAACAACCACGCTTGGGTGTTTTAAGTGAGAATCTGCAGAATTCGAGCCAGGTAAATTTTTAATGTTGTACTCATGCTCCATTTTTTTTATGTAGTCAGAAGCAACCTGATGCCCCAGCCCCCGCGAACCGCAGTGAATCATTATTGTAACTTGATTTTTTTCCAATCCAAAAGTTTCTGCTGTTTTGTCGTCGAAGATTTCATCAACATACTGAATTTCCAAGAAATGATTTCCTGCCCCTAGAGTCCCGAGCTGTCCTATTCCTCTGCTGACTGCTCTTTCAGAAACATTTCCAGCATCAGCTCCTTTAATGCAACCCTCTTCCTCCATATGCAGATAATCTTCTTTTTTTCCATAACCTTTCTCAACAATATATTTCGCACCCTGCTCCAAAACTTTATCCAGTTCTTTTCTTGAAATCTGAAAATCGCTCCCCCTCCCGACTCCTGACGGAATTTTTCTGAAAAGCGCTTCAATAACTTCTTTTTGTTTTTTTAAAATATCTTCTTTTTTCAAATTTGTCCTCAGCAGGCGAACAGAGCAGTTGATGTCATAGCCAACTCCTCCAGGAGAAATTATTCCTTTTTCTAAATCAAATGCTGCGACCCCCCCTATTGGAAACCCATAACCTTGATGCGCATCAGCGACAGCAATTGAGTTTTTCAAAATCCCAGGCAGACACGCGACATTCTTCACCTGCTCCAAAGTTTTATCCTGCTTCATCTGCTCAATTAATTTTTCCGATGCAAAAATTCTTCCAGGAACATGCATTTCTCCTTCTTTTGGAATTTCCCATTCAAGTTCTGAAATTTTTTTTATTTCCATATTATAACAAATCAAGAGACTTTTTAATTTTATTGATAGGCATACCTCAAAAGATAATTTTATATAGTATTTTATATTAAAATTATTATGAAAAAAGAGGCAGGAAGAGAAGAAACTCTTGCACATTAAAATGAAAAAATTTTTTATAATAACATTAACTCTTTTAATTATAGTGGGGGCTGTTTATTCATATGTTTATTTTTTAAACAAAGAGCCAGATATTTCTGGACTGCCTGATTATTATAGAAATTTAGCAGAAGAATGCAAAGAGAATTATCCTGATGGTTACAACTGCTGTATATCCTCGGTGATGAATATGGCTGATGGAAATTATTTATTGGCACCTGGTGAAACTCTCGCAGACAGCGAATGTCCAGAAGGACATAAACCAAATACACTGAAATGCATTGGCAGTTTTATATGGTGCGAGCCAGTGTGAAACAACAATCAAAATATTTAATAACAAGATTTCTTACTTTATATTATGAGAGAGAGTGATGTCGCAGTTTTGAATCAGCTAGCAAAGTCACTGGAGGAGGCTGAACTGAAACTTGAGGAATATTATGAAAAAAAAGATTATGAGAAATTTACAAAATTAAAAAAATTTATTCTTCAGATTCAGAATAAAATCGGGGAGATATCAAGAAATTCTAAAAATTAAATATAAAAAAAATCTAACATTATTTATATATGACAGAAAAAAAAGAGGACTTGGAAAAGCTTCAGGAGATTCTTTCAAAAGAGCAGAAAGTTATAAAGGAAATAAACAAGACATTCATGGAGCTTGGAAGAGCGGAGAATTCTGAAGAAAAAAAATTAATGAATATTCATTTAAATTCTCTGAAAAATTTGTTGCAGAAAACAAGCAGAGAAGCTTCTGAAGTTTTGAGCAGAATTTCCCTCGCAAAATCCCTGCAGATTTCTGCAAAAAAAACTCCTGAAGAGCATTCTGAAAAAACTCCTGAAATATTAGTTAAGAAAATTCCCGAGAAGCCTAAAGCAAAAAAAAGAACAATAAGCTCTATTTACAGAAGAGAAAACATCCTCAAGGAATTGGGAGTTTCAAAATTAGAAAGAGAGACACTAAAAAGACTAAAAAAAACAGAAGAGAAAATAGTCAAGAAGAAATTAAAAAAACCCAGTTTGTATGTAAAAACCGCAAGTGTCTTTTTTTCAAAATATTCCAAACACCTAGTAAATAAAAAAACATTCAGCACTCTGAAAAGGGATTTAGTCAAAGCAAACCTGCAGTTTGTTCCATCCGCATACATATCAGTTATTTTGCTGACAACATTAATTTCTTTTTTTGCCAGTATTTTTATTTTTAGTTTTTTTCTATTCTTTAATTTAGGAGGAAAATATCTTGTAATGAGAGCAGCAGAAGATGTGTCGTCGAGAATAATAAAAATTTTCTGGATATTATTTCTGGTTCCAGCAGGAGTTTTTTTGTTTATGTGTTTTTATCCTTCTATGGAGAGAAAATCAGCAGAGACAAAAATCAACTATGAGCTTCCCTTCGCGACAATTCACATGTCTTCTATTTCAGGTTCTATGCTTGACCCGAGCAAGATATTCAGCATTATAATCTCAACAGGAGAATACCCTCATGTATCAAAAGAATTTGTGAAATTAATAAATGAGATAAATATTTATGGATATGATTTAGTGAGTGCACTGAGAAAAGTCGCGTTTGACTGTCCGAGCAAAAAACTAACTGATTTGCTGAATGGACTTGCAACTACAATCACTTCAGGTGGGGACCTGCCGACTTTTTTTGAAAAAAGAGCCCAGAGTCTTTTGTTTGAACATCGTCTTGAGAGGGAGAAATACACAAAATCCGCAGAAACTTTTATGGATATTTACATCAGTGTAGTTATAGCAGCTCCGATGATTCTGATGCTTCTGCTTATGATGATGAAAATAAGCGGACTTGGCGTTTCTTTAAGCACTTCAATGATTACAATGATAATGGTTGCAGGAGTTTCAATGATAAATATCCTCTTCCTCATATTCCTTTACTTAAAACAGCCAGGAGAATAAATGAAAATAGAAAAAATACACATTGCAGGAATAGTATCAGGAGTATTGATAATTTTAATTTCATTTTTTTTCATAGACAGCCAGACTTTTTATTTTATGCTTGGAATTGGAATTATTTTTGGAGTGTTTCCGTTTGTGTTTACTACAATTCAGGAATCCAGGATAGCAAATGAAAAAGAAGAGATGTTCCTTGAATTTTCCAGAAATCTTGTTGAGAGTGTAAAGACAGGAACACCAATTAGCAAGAGTATAATTAATATGAAAGACAGGGCCTACGGTGTGCTGAGTGAAAACGTGAAAAAACTTGGAAATCAAATTTCAATGGGAATCCCGCTGAACACTGCACTGCAGACTTTTGCAAAAGATGTTCATAATAAAACAATTTCAAGAGCTCTGACTTTAATAGGACAGGCAGAAAAAGCAGGAGGGGATATTGGGGAGATTTTAGAGTCTGTTGCAGAAGCAGTCAGAGTTTCAGACAAACTGAAAAAAGAAAGGAGAGCAGCAATATCCACTCTCGTGGTGCAGGGTTATATTATCTTTTTTGTTTTTATGATGATTATCCTCGTGATGCAGTTTAAAATTCTGCCAATGGTTTCAGGAATCGCAGATGTGAATTTAGTAGGAGGAGTTAATCTGGCAGGAGCAGGAATTGAGCAGAAAGAAATTTCAGGGGCATTTTTATATCTTATTTTAATTCAGGGTTTTTTCAGCGGACTTGCAATAGGAAAGTTAGCAGAAGGAAATGTAAAATCAGGGATAAAACATTCTTTTATTTTGATGCTCATGGCTTTTATTACATCGTCAGGTGCAAATTTAATTTTAGGATAAAATGGGGAATAATATAAAAAAAATTTTTAAAAACCGAAGGGGCTCTCATGTGGGAGTAATTTTATCTTTTGTTATTTTCATAACTTTTTTGGTTTTTCTTTATTCAACCATTGAGCCTGTGATAAAAATTCAGAGAGATAAAAAGCCTGTTCTTGATTTTTCCAAAATAGAACTAATTGAAATGTTTTCAGGAGAAGTTACCAGGATTGTAATTGGTTTTGAGGAAGGAACTGTCAAGAGCTGTATTAAAATAACCCAGCCCCCTGAACTTTCAGAAGGAGGGTTAAGAGTAACAGACAACTACGAGAATACTATTGACTATTCACTGCAAAAAATGGAAAACAGTCTGTATTTTAAAGTAATTGAGCCGACGAGTAAAATCTACATAGTCTATTCTTCGCAGTATTTTGATTTGCGGCAGTTAACTTTAGTAGGGTGCGACAATAAAGATTATAATGTGATTTCAGAAAAAACACAGCAGTATATTTTGGACTCTAAAATTGCGAATATAACGAATTATGTAAACAGCGGAAATTACGAAGCTTTCAAAGAGGAGCTCGGAATTCCCTTCGGAAATGAAATAGGATTTAATTTTACTTACAGCAACGGAACATCAATAGGAACAACAGATGAAATAACATCAACAGGTATTTATAGTGAGGAGTTCCTGATTCAGTATATGGATAATGGTAAAGTTTTATCTGGGATTTTAATAATAAGAGTGTGGTAAAATGAAAAAAAATAATTTTTTTAATGGAAGTTTAAAAGAAAACCGCAGAGGATGGATAAGAATTATAGAGGCTTTTACAGCAGTGTTGTTAATAGCAGGAGTATCTCTTCTTGTTATAAACGAGGGAAATATTACAGGAATAAAAAGTTCAAAAGTTTATGATTTGGAGATTTCAATTATTCAGGAAATTCAGCACAGCAATGACTTGAGAGACGCTGTTTTAGATGCAACACTTCCAGTTGAATGGGAGGATTTTGATTCAGAGGGATTGACAGAAGTTAAAAATAAAATATATGAAAAATCAGAAAGTTATCTTGAATGCGAGGCAAAACTCTGTGAATTAGATGATGCCTGCGTTTTCAGCAAAACAATTGAAAAAAATGTTTATGCTCAAAGAGGTTTTTTCAGTGCAAGTGCATCAAAATATTCTCCTAGGCAGTTAAAAATTTTCTGCTGGGAGAAATAAATACAAAAATCTTTTCAAGATTTTTAGCTGTTCGGCCGTAGCGACTTCAAACAAAAAAATGAAATTCAAATTCCTAGAGCACACTGCTGATATAAAATTTCAGGCATTTGGAAAAACACTTGAGGAAGTTTTTGAAAATTCAGCATCCGCAATGTTCTGTTCAATGCACGAAGGGAAAATTGAGAAAAAAATTAAAAAGAAAATAAAAGTGCAGGGCATGGATTATGAGAGTCTGCTGTATAATTTTCTTGAAGAACTGCTGGTTATATTTGACAGCGAACATCTTTTTTTTGCAGGAGTCAGCAGGATGAAAATAAAAGATAAAAAATTAGATGCAGAAATTTTCTTTGACAAATCTGAAAAATATAAAATTCACCTTGATGTTAAGGCAGTGACTTACAATGAAATGTTTGTGAAAAAAGATGAGAAAAAGAACCAGTGGAATGCACAGGTTGTTCTTGATGTCTGAAATTGCTGATTGAATCACTGAATTCCAAATCTCCTCAAAACAGATTCTGGTTTTTTATAATACTCAACAATAACTCTTTCCACGTCGTTGAATTTGAAGATTCTTTGCTTTTGCAGTAAATACATAAGCTGAACTCTTCTCCTAAATTCCAAATCCAATTCTTCTATTTTAATTCCGTGCCTTTTTGAAATTTTTTCAAAAATTTTGCTATTTCTTTTAAAGTAAAACTGGTCGTCCGAAGGATTCCACACAAAAGGAGTGTTTGTTAGTGCAACTCCCTCGTCGGTAACATTTATTATCTCGACGATTTCTTTTAATTTTCTTGTCTCCTGCTTCTGGACAATCGCATGAGTCATAATGCAGAGGCAGTCAAGAACATTCAACAGCGTCGGAGAAAGCTCAATCGGAGGAGTTTCAAGTCTTTTTATTACAGTGTCGACAGAATCTGCGTGAATGCTACTTATAGAAGCATGTCCCGACGCCATTCCTTGAAAAAGAACAGAAGCTTCTTTTCCCCTTACTTCTCCCACAATAACATAATCTGGATTCTGCCTGAAAGAACTTCTTAGCAGAGTGAACAAGCTAACTTCTCCTGCTGTCTCCTGTCCTGTTGCTGTTCTTACAACACTTGGAAGCCAATTCTCCCTCGGCAAATTCAGCTCTAATGTGTCTTCAATACTTACTACTCTTGCTTCAGGAGGAATGAAAAACGCAATAGCATTCAGAAGGGTTGTCTTTCCAGAGCCAGTTCCACCTGATATAAGGATGTTCATCTTATACTGAACAAGCATCCACAAGTAAGCCATCATTTCAGGGCTTAATGTATTAAATGACAATAACTGCGGAGGTGTCCACGGAGTTGCTGTGAATTTTCTTATTGTGAATGTAGGTCCTCTGCTGGTGATGTCTTTCGTGTATGTTGCATTTACTCTGCTTCCGTCAGGCAGACTTCCGTCGAGAATCGGATTTGCATAGGAAATATATTTTCCACACCTCTGTGCAAGTTTTTCCACAAAGCTAGTGAGTCTTTCAATGTCGTCGAATTTTAAATTTGTTTTTATGTTTCTGTAGATTCTGTGAACAATATAAACTGGAGAATTCGCACCATTGCATTCTATATCTTCAACAAAATAATCTCTGAGCAATGGTTCAGCTTCATTAAATCCTATAAAATCTCTGCATAAATAATAATATATTTTGCTGTAACTTTCATAAGAAAGTTCTATTCCAAGTTCAACTGCGAGAAATTTAAATCTTTTGTCTATGTATTCTAAAAGTTTTTCTGTGCTCTTCTCCACGATTGTGTCAAAATTAATCAAATCTCTCATAGCAGAAATTATCTGTTCTTTATGCTCTCTCTCTTCAGGGGTCAGGCGTGGCTCTTCTATTTCATAGACAAGCTCGTAAATTTTCGGGTCCCAGTAAATATGCACATAAGCAAACGGCTCAATAAGGCAGTATCTTACATTTATCTGCGTTTTGTCTTTTATCTTTTTAAGAGGCGGAATCAGCGGTGAAAATTTTATCTGCACCCGAGGGTAATTCTGCACCTCAACTTTTTGCTCGTTCATTTTAGGCAATTTCAAAATTTATTATTGTTATTGAATCTGTTTTTCCTGAATTTGATATGAATATTTTATATGGAATTGATGCGGGATTTATTAATTTTAATTCATCAGCTCCGTTGTATTTCAAATCATAGCTCTCACTGTAGTCTCTTGTAAGATTTACAATATTTGTATTTCCTTTTTCTTCAGTATAGATGATTATATTCCCATACTGAACCTCTTCTCCTGGCTGGCTGTATAAGTCTTTACTCTCAATCTCAAAAGTTAATTTGTCATTTACTCCGTCTATCTTCAGCACACCCTTCTTCACTTTTAATTCTATCTCCCGCTTGTTCCCTGTTCCGCCTTGCCTTATTTCTGAAATTTTTGACTCTAAGTTATTAAGAACTTCAATTGACTGTTCAATTATTGTTTTGTCTTGTATTTCCTCTATTTTTGGCTTTACAAATGCAAGAACAGCTCCGATTAAAACAAATGCAATTAAAGTATAAATTACAGTCTCAACCCATATCTGCCCTTTGATTTTATTTTTTCCTGAAGAAAATATTTTTGATTTTTGATTCATCTTAACCTCTTTTATAAATAAGAAGAAATCAGTTTATAATATTTTCTTTATTATTAGGAAGAGCAGAAATCAATTTTTGTTATTGTGTCTGAAACTCCGCAGTTTTTATTTCCAAAAAAAGGAACTATCTCTATCATGTCAGGCTCCTGTGAAAATCCCTCTGCTACATAAGTTTTTCCTGAATTTGCCGAGGGAAGTGTTATTTCTGCTGTTCCACTAGGATAATTTTCCAAACCATCAATTATAGTTTCTTCATTAGTAAGTGTGTAGCTTTTAGTTGCTCCTTCAGAAGAAACAGAAACTATTGCTTTTGTTGCATTAATGTCACCGGAACTTATTGAGAATCTTACTTCCTGCGAGATTAAATCATAGCAGGTGTATAAAGGATTGATTTTTACTTTATCAAAACTATCAAGACAAGAGCTTGCACTGCTGAGCTGGCTTTCAATAAGATTATTCACAACAACCCAGACAATTGAAACTGTCGCAATAACTAATGCAATTAAAATAACTACTGTAATAACACCTGAAACTCCTTTTGAATTTTTTTTCATTTTATAATTTTATTTCATTTCCGTATCTTTCTTCACATAAAAATGTCCTATCCCCTGTTTTTGAACTTCCTAGCAGAACAGGGATAAGTGTTATTTCGTTATAACTACTAATCTGGCTTGCAATATTATATGAATAAGTGTCTCCTGAGTTTAAACCACTCGACGGCCATCCGCCTAAATCTTCGGTGACATAATTTCCGTTTTCTGACAGCTTTATTCTCATATTGAATATAGGAATGTTTCCGTTGTTTGAAATGTATAATATTCCTCCTGAATAACTTGACTGAAAGTTAACTTTGTCACATATTATCTTTATATTCTGGTCAAATTTTATTATAGACTCCTGTGTTATGCTCCTAAACCATAAAAAGATAACCAAGCCGATAACAACGACGATTCCTATTAGCAGGACTGTTGCAATAACAGGAGATAACCCTCTTTTGTTTTCCATTTTATATTAAATATTTTTTCTTTTAAATTCTTTTCTACTGACATGTAACTGCTTCTTTTATCTTTGCACCTCCGCAGTTTATTGAAAATATTCTGCTGTTCTGCTCTTGATATCTTATAGGAGAGACTTCAATTAAATTTATCTGATTTATTTCTGAAGAAGGGATTATAAATGTTGTAAGTTTTTCATTGTTTGTTTTGAAAGTGTTCTGGTTTCCAGCAGCAAAATAAATCCTGGCTCCCTCATGAATCCATGAATCTGCATAAAACGACAAATCTATTGTGGCTAATTCTTGCTCTGAACTGTTTGCTCCATAGATATAATAACCTGCCAAGTCAAATCTTCCGTTGTTTTTCAACAGCATGTTTATTTTAATGTCTCCTCCTTCTATTGTGCAGTTTAAACTTTTTATTAAAACAGAGACACCATCAGGACATTCAGGAGTATCTTTTGGAACATAGCTTTTTATCCAGCCATATGTGATTATTCCCATTGTTATAGCGAGGGAAATTAACAAGACATAGCCTATCATAATGCTGACTCCTTTTTTGTTCTTCCTCTCTCTTCTAGAAAATCTATTATTCATTTGTTGCGACATATTTTTCTCCTCCTAATTCCTGAAAAATCACAAAATAAAAATTATAACCAATATTCAAATCAAATTCATATAATTCTTCATGCACTGATACTTTTATTTTTTCTTCTGCAACTTCAATATCTAAATCCTCTCTTCCATCCTCGCTGTATTTATATCCTTCTATGCTTCCTTGTTCTCCGAATGCAAAATAAAATTCCCTTCCTTCCTCTTCTGCATAAGAGGTGTATTTATCAAGAAAATCCTCTACAACATCATCCCCATTAGTTATTTTATACTCAAGGACTTCTTCGCTTTCACTTTCAAGTTCATCTTTAACATAATTTATTTTTATTGATTCTTTTTTTTCTATGTAGTTGGATACTCCTGCAATCCCAATTATAATCGCAAGAAGAATTATAGAAGCAATAAGATAAAACTGCCCTCTTTTATTCTGCATATCCTAAAAAGCAGAAAGGGTTTATTAATTTTGGGTTTATTGAAATTAAATGTTTCTCCAAAAAATAAGGCAAGCACTTAATAATAAAGAATATTTTAAAAAATTCAGAATAATGTTTTTCGAGTCTGCGTAGACTCGAAAGCCAGCTTCAAAAAAACCAGAAAAGCTACCCTCGTTTCTTCTCGGTTCTGCTACCCACCAAGCACCTTGACAAATGTTTAGGGCTGCTCCGATCAAGGTCTGACCCGATTCGCATATGCAAGATCAAGATGGACAAAACGTCAGCGTCGAAACAAAGACTTTCCTGACAATTCTGTCACCGGCTTTCTTGCAGTCTGCCGTAAAGCCCGTTTGCAAATAGCGGAGGGCTAACCCGCCGACCTAGTCTACAATAAAATAAAAAAATTAGATTATATAAAGCTGTTGATTATCTTCTGATTAAAATCAAAATCACTAATATAATTAAGAGGAGAATTATCAGCCAGAAAAATATTTTTAAAATCCATCCGAGAATACTTAAAGGTTTTCCAAAGAAAATTCCAAAAATACTGCTGAAAAATCCTGCTGTTTTTTTTGCTGAATCAATATTTCCTAATTTGAGTATAGAATATCCTGTTATTTTATCTTCACAGGCCATGCTTTCAGCAGGTTTATTGTAAGAAATTCCACAGCTGTTGTAGTCAGTGCATATTCTTGTTTTTCTTTCATTTATACATTCACTCCAGCTAGTGCAGTACCATTCAGGGTAGCATTCTTCATCATCGTCATCATCTCTGTCTGTTCCTTCTTTTTTGCATGTACTTGAGCACCCGTCACCATTTATTAAATTTCCATCATCACACTCTTCATTTCCTTCTTTAATCCCATTTCCGCAGATAGGAAAGGCGCAATCAGGGTCAGAAGATAAACAATATGGACTGCAGATTCCGTCGCTTGTAGTTTTACAGCATGCTGTATCTTGCAAACTGCAGATAAGTCCTGTTGCACAACTGTCTTGCTGTCCATTGCAGTCAGCACATGAACACCCCTCATCAGATTCGCAGATTCCATTGTTGTTGCATCCTGCTGGTCCGTCGTTTGTAATATAACAATCTAAACTACATGTCCCATCTTCGCATAATTCAAGTCCTTCTGGACATGGTGGAAAAATCTTTTCAATTTTGCATTCACTATCACATCCATCGTCGTCTATTAAATTTCCATCTTCACACTCTTCACCATCTTCTAATATTCCATTTCCACACACAGGCTGGAATGGCGAAGTCAGACAGACTCCATTTAAGCATCCATATTCACAATTTTCTAATTTAACATTTATTGTATAACTACTACAATAGCTTCCAGATGTGCTGGGGTTGTTGCATACATTTACAACAAATTTTTTATAAATATCTCCAAATAAACAAAAAGAATCTCCTGTATAATGGTTTGTTCCACAGTCTGAGTTAGTTACACAGTATCCTGGCTCAATCTCGCAGACATTTGAACACCCGTCGCCATTTATTAAATTTCCATCATCACATCCTTCTTGTCCTTGGAAAAGAATTCCATCACCACACCACACTGGGTTGTATGTTTCATCTTCACAAGCTGAAGAACAACCATCATGATTTATTAAATTTCCGTCGTCGCACTCTTCATCTGTTTCAATAATATTATTTCCGCATACAGGTTGTGGTGGAGCACTTCCTATTTTACAGCAGATTTTTGTTGCGTATAAATTAAAAATACCAATATGAGCATTTGTATTTGAGGATAATGAAAACATTTCAATGTCATATCCTGTCGCACATGCATTTGGATTAGATTTACAGCTTAAATCTCCATAGCAGATATTGTTTGTGTAAGTGCTTAAGGAAGGGATTTCAGCGTGAGCATTTGTAACTGCTGATAATCCTAAAATTTTATTTGAATTAGTTGAGTCGCATGTTTTGCTTCTAGAAAAATCACAGCACAAAACATAATTATAATTGTTTAAATTCCATAGTTCAGCATGAGCATTTGTCTGACTTTCAAGCCCCATTAAAACATTGTTCCAAAGACTTGTCTGGCAGTCTGTTCTTAGTCTTATATCACATGAATAAGCAGAGACAGCACTTATTAAAAAGATTCCAAGTAAGATTCCAAATACTATTTTCAAATTTTTAACCATCGTAATTTTTTAGTTACAACACTTTAAAAGCTTTGTTGTATAAAAGAATATAAATCATTTGCGTCTTTTAATTATAATTATCGTCGCTGACATACCTATTATTAGAATAAATATTATTCCTATTCCAATTCCAGAACTTATGAAGCCTATCACAGCACCAGTAATCCCAGACATTTGATTATTTGTGTTAGATGTGCCTATTATTTCTGTTTCCTTATCTCCTGTGCTCAGGTCACCCTCTGTAATTATATTGCCATTTGATGTTGTTGTAATGATTCCTGAACTACCAGATGAACTACCCGAACTAGAGCTTGAAGAACTTGAACTACTTGATGAAGAGCTACTACTTGGGCATGCTCCACAATCCGCAGAACAAGTTGTGCATGTTTCACCGCTGTTGCAAATCCCATTGCCACAGTAAGGTGCAGTGCAGTTAGAATAGTCAAATGTGCAGTAAGATGTGCATGATAATGTGCCTGTTGCTCCTAAAATTCCCAAAACATTTTCACAAGTCCCTGTTCCTAATTGAGTTCCGTCGCATTGTTCTCCAGGTTCTTTAATTCCATTACCGCAAAATACTGCTGCAGAAGGAAGTTCATTAATTGTTAAATTGAAATCTTCTGTCACTCCACCCCAAATATAATTTTTCGTCGGAGATGCTTGCACTCCTCCAATAAAAAATATAATTTCTCCTGTTTTTCCCTGTGGGTCAATAATAACAGAAAATTTATTGTCTGTCTCCACTTTCCCGACAATTCCCAATCCATAACCATCAATAGAAGCACTGATGTCCTGTCCGACTAGAGACATAGAAGGATTTGCAGAATATTTTACAGCACCAGTAAATATGTGTGGCAAACTTGGGATAGCAGTTATAATTCCAACAACAAATATTAAACTTAAAATTACTAAACTTCTTTTCATATTGAAATCATTTTTATCTTCTTTAAAAGCATTATTGTCTTTGAAGAAATAGTTTTTGTTACTACTTAAAAAAATAAAAAAATAAAAAAATAAAATTGTTTAGTTGTTATTATATTGTGTATTAATCGGAGTGTATGTTCCGTCAGTTAGTTGTGCATTTTGTATAAATGCCCAGTATCCATCTTGTGGATTAAGCCCATTTGTTAAAGATATTGAACTGCCGTCATATTCATAAATAGTTCTTCCTCCAATTACTGAAGATAAACTTTGCAATGCAATTGATTTATGTAATTCTCCAAATTCTCCAGCAGTCATGCCTACTATTCCATATCTTCCGATAAGAGTCCAGTCATTGTACGGAACTTTTACTTCAGGCACCATTAATGGCTCTCCAGAAGCTTTTTTTCCAAAACCTTTTAGAACAGCTTCCTCGCCGCTCTTGACTTCCACCCAATAACCTTTTCCAGGAATTATGTGAGTAATTTTATTTACTCCAGTTGCGCACTGACTTCCTGTTGCAGAAGTTGGTTTTACACAACTCCATGAACTTGTTTCAGTAATAGGGTTATAATCATAAGACCAGATTCTTTCGATCTTGCTTCTTACATCTTCAGGAATAACATCACTCATTTTCCCTGTTGAGTGAGCAAGGGGAATTGAAATTAAATTCCAACCAGAACTTAACTCAATCATCCAGCTGTAAACAGTTACATCAAATGAATAGTAGTCATAAGCTCCAGAAGTTCCCTGAACTCTAATAATTACTGGATTAACTCCTTGTTCATCATTAGTTGGTCTTGGGCTGTTCCATTCAACAACACAATCATTGCCATTTTCAACAATATCCAAATATATTGGACTAACAATTGGTGTACAACTTGTTAAGTCAATTAATCCACTCATAAATGAATGAGTAATTCCAGCATAAGCGCCAAAGTCAGCATCTAATTCATGGAATGCAATTACTTCTTGATTTGGTAACGCTGTTGGCTCGACGACATCAATCAAATGAGTTATTGATGTTGCTCCACCATCTTTATCAGTTACAGTCAACATAACAGAATGCAAGCTTGCAGAAGTCCAATTATGAGGTATACTTTGTCCTGTTCCTACAACTATTCCATCAATTGTCCAAGTGTAAGTTAATGTTGGTTTATCAGCATCAACATCTTCTGCACTTCCACTGAATTCCACAGGCACACCTGTAGGTGCATCAGTAGGACCAACTATATTCAAGTCCCATGGATTGATATTATTTACTGTTAATGTAGATGAATGACTTCCTGAATTTCCAGCCTCGTCATAAACTACTAATTCTACGTCTAAAACAGCATCGCCATCTACACATGTGTAAACATATGTATCTGAAGTACCATCATACACTGAAACACCATCAACAAACCATTCGTAGTTAGCAACACCACTATAATATGTTCCTGGATCGTATGAACCTGCTGCATTGAATGTTGTAATTCCACCTTCATTACAAATGTAAGGCCCATTTGCATCTGCAACTGGATCTATATTATCTATATAGAATGTGTCTTCCATTACACCATATCCACCCCCATTACCAGAGGTTTCAACTTTTATACAATATTCACCTTCAGTAAATCCACTTGCCCAACTGTAATCACCATCATTTAAATTGTACACTATTGAGTGCCAACTAAGGGCAGGTAACAAATCACAATTCCCTTCCTTATAATAAACATCATAAGATGAGGAATAGCAATAATCATTAGCTGTCCAAGATAGGAAGATGTTGTCATTGTAATATAATCCATCTTCAGGATTATCTATTGTTATTTCACATGTTGCTACTGTTATAGCGTCTGTTAATACATATGGTGTAGATGACTGACTAATAGGACAAGTATTATCTAAACCATGTGCTGTAATAGTATAATCATATGTCCCAGGAGTTAAAGGCGCAGTGATTGTGTAACTTCTTGTATAAGTCCCATCACTTGTTATATCTGGATCTGGAACAATCATACATTGCGCACCCATTCCTTCAATTAATGAATTTGTAGACCTCCAAGTCCAAGGAGGATAGTCTGTTATTGTAACAGTTACAGCAACAGTTATTGTTTCTCCAGGAGCAACAGTCACACTGCTTCCACCATTTAAAGTAACACCATCAACTGTTCTCGCAGCACTAACACTCCCCGCAACCATAAGCATAATTCCTAACACTAAAATACTTAATGTTAATTTTTTCATATTCGTTTTATTTATAACCTCCTTTCAACTCTTTATTCCCAAAATTAATTGGTGTCAGTTGCGAAGCGAAGCCTCGCCATAAAGCGTTATACTTCTTGTTATACGTATAACTATGAATCAAGGGATAAAGAACCATCTCTTTTGTCTCTTTTACAACCATATCTACTTAAGAATGAATTTCTTTAAAAGCATTATTATCCTCGAGAAAATATGTTTTGTTATCACTCTCTTTTGATTAATAAAAATAATCTAATTAATCTTTTTAAAAAAATAAACTAAAAGTGTAGGGTAGAACGCCGAAGCGTTCATCCATGACCGAAGTCATAACCCTACGAAAATCATATGAAATTATGCTATTTAAATTTAACCCATTACTCATGGATGGTGTCAAATGAGGTAAATTTACTGTAAATATGAATACAAATTTTTTAATACTTCTTTATCTAATAATTAATAATATGAGTTTAAATAGGAGATTAAATCGAAGGGCAAATTACACATCTTCAAAAGAAATTCCAGCAACACTTCATAATCTTCTTAAACATGGTCTTTTAAGCGAAGAGGAAAAAATAAAACTTGTAGAGAGATTTCAAAAAGAGGGAGATACTGAAGCACTCAATAAACTTACCCTTTACCATTCACGCTTTATTCTATTGCAAAAGAGTTTACAAAAGGAAAGCCTCGTTTATATTCTATAAAAGATGATCTTATACAAGAAGGAGCCATGGCTATTAAGGAAACAGCAAGAAAATTTAACCCAAGAAAAGGAGTCAAATTTGCATACTTTGCTAAGTGGGATATAAAACATTCTATGATAAAAACTATACGAAATTATCAAAATACTATTGAATTAACTTCCTTGGACGCTTCTTTAAGTGAAGATGATGATAAATCTGATTTTTCACTTTACTCTATTACTTCTATTGATTCAGAAGACACTGCCTTTGAAGAAACTGCCCTTTTTGAACTAGATAAAAAAATAAAAGATTTGCTTTCAGGACTTCGCCCTCGTGAAGAAGAAGTTTTAAGGAGGAGAATGGGTTTTTATAGTGGGGGTGGGGAAATACCTACTTTAAAAGAAATTGGAGAAGATTTTGAGGTTTCTGGAGAAAGGATAAGACAAATAGAATTTGTGGCTCTTAAAAAACTTAAAAGTAAAATTAAGAAAAAGGAGTTTAAGGATTTGAAGTATTTTTTATATCGATAAATTCTAATTTATCAAAAATAGGGATATAAATCTGCACATTTTTTATTACATTCAAAACCATGCGGGAGACAGGGTTCGAACCTGCGCAGGCACTAAGCCACAGGATCTTAAGTCCTGCCCGTTTGACCACTCCGGCACTCCCGCTTATTTGTTGTATTTGCTTTTTGTTCATCAAGAGTGGGAAAACCATTTGTCCACTCATTCAACATCGCAACATTTTCTTTTGAAATATTTATTTTCTAAGATAGAATTGACTTATAAAATTTGCTACAATGTTTCAAACCTTATTTTCCTCTTGATTAATTCTTCAGCAGGAACTCTTATAATTTTTTCATGATTTAATGCTCCTTTACAGCTTCCTCTGAAAACTTCACTTGCAGTAACATCTGCTGCCTCAAGCAATCGCGGGTAACCTCTCTTTTTTTTTCTACCCCAATAATTTGATATTTCAATAGACTTAAATCTGTTTGCTAAATTCTCTTTGATGATTTTATTCCATTTATTATTGGGAAAGCCGTCAAAGATTAAATTTAATTTTGAAAATTCAAGTGTGTTTTTTTGACTTCCTAAAAAATCATTTATCATAAAGGGTGCGATTAAATGTAAATTATATCTTGTCTGATAAAATTCTTTCAGTGTGGAGAGTATAGCAATTCTGTAATTTCTTCCCCTGTCTGCCAAAAATTTTCTTACTTCATTATAATCTCTTCTGATACATTTAACCTCAAGAATATCTTCAAGATACATTGAAAACACTCCGACTATGATGTCCCCTCTGCTGTGATTTGATTCATCAAATGCAGAATATAAAACACCTCTATTCGCCTCTTTTTTACTAACCATCACTTCTTCAGAAAAATTCCTTAATAAAAATTATTGTTCTGCATTTTCTATTTTTTAGGCAAATCTTTCCAAGCAGAATAAGCAGCAACAGCACCCTCTCCACATGCAGTAACAATTTGTTTCAAAGGATTGTTAGTTGTATCACCTGCTGCGAAAACTCCCTCGGCATTTGTCCGCTGTTCTTTATCAGTTATAATATAATCATTTTCTTTTTTCAAGCCCAGCTGTTCTGCAAGTTCTGTGCTGGGAACACTGCCGATTTCCACAAAAAGCCCGTCGAGCCTGAGGTTTTTCTTCTTATTCAGTTCAACTTCCTCGAGTTTTTCTTTTCCAATTAATTTTGTAACATTTGAGTTAAATATTGCTTCTATTTTTTTATTTTTCTTAGCTTCTTCCACCCAAAACGGCTCTGCTTTTAGAAATTTATCTTTTCTGTAAATTATGTAAACTTTTTTTGCAAATTCTGCGAGTAGCAGCGCTGAAACAAGTGCAGAATTTCCGCCACCAACAACTCCGACAATTTTTCCTTTGTAAAAACCAGCGTCGCAGGTTGCGCAGTAAGCAATGCCCTTCCCGACAAGTTCTTTTTCTCTTTCTATGTTCAGCTTTTGTTTCTCAGAGCCTGTTGCAAGAATAATCTTTTTCGCAGAATATTTTCCTTTGTTTGTCACAATTTCAAAGCCTGTGTTTTTTAAAATTCCCACAACCTCTTCCTGCCTGATTTCAACATCTAATTTTTTCACTTGAGAAATCATCTTTGAAATTAATTCAAAACCTTTTATTTTTTCATAAGACGGAAAATTGCAGATTTCATAAGCCTCTCCTGCCATTCCTCCGTGAAGTTTTCCAATTATCAGAGTGTCCAGTTTGTATCTCGCAGCATATGTCCCAGCAGTCAGTCCAGCAGGTCCTGCACCGATAATAATCAAATCATATTTTTTCATAAACTTTATAACTATAATTACTTTTTATATCTTATGAAAAAGCCAGTTGTTGACTTGCTAAAAAAAGTGCTGAAAGAAAAAAACATTGAGTTAAAAGAAGAGGAGATAGAGAATCTTATTGAAACTCCTCCATCTGTGGAAATGGGGGATTATGCTTTTCCGTGTTATTTTCTCAGCAGAGAATTAAAACAGTCGCCGAATAAAATTGCTTTGGAATTGAGAAGCAAGATTGGAACACCTCCATCAGATTTTCAGGATATTCAGACAGCAGGACCTTATATTAATTTTTTTTTAGACAGAAAAAAATTCGCAGCACTTCTACTTAAGGAGGTTTTAAGCAAAAAAAATAATTTTGGAAAAAAAGATATTGGAAAAGGGAAAAAAGCTGTTGTAGAGCACACAAGTATAAATCCTAATGCACCTCCTCATGTTGGAAGAGTTAGAAATGCAATTATAGGAGATAGCATTGTGCAGATGCTGAAATTTTTTAATTACAAACCAGAAGTTCATTATTATGTAAATGACGTGTCCAAACAGATTGCAATGCTCGTCCTCGCTGGGGCAGAAAAAATGAGTTTTGATGGAATGCTGAAAAAATATATTGAGATATGCAGAAAAGTCAGCAAATCAAAAAAATTAGAAAAGCAGGTTTTTGAAATTCTGGAGAAATTTGAAAATAAAGATAAAGACATTACAAAAAAATTTAAGAAAATAACCAAAACCTGCGTCGAGGGGCAGAAGAAAATTTTGTTAGAGATGGGGATTAATTATGATTTTTTTGACTATGAATCTTCTTTCTTGAATGAAGGGAAAGACCTTCTTTCAAATCTGAAAAAATCAGGAAAATTGCAAACTGACAGCGACGGGAGAATTGTTCTGGACTTGAAAGACACTGCTGTTGAAAAGCAGATGAAAGTTCCTGTTTTGGTTTTGACAAGAAGCAACAGAACTGGCCTATATCCTTTGAGGGATATTTCTTACACATTATATAAAATGAAAATTTCTAACAATAATATTATTGTGTTGGGAGAAGACCAGAAGTTATATTTCCAGCAGATAAAAGAAGCACTGAAATTAATAGGAGCTCCTCCTCCCGAGGTTGTTCATTATTCTTACATCTTAATTAGTGAAAAAGGAAAATCAAGAAAAATGTCGACGAGGAAAGGAGAAGTCGTTATGCTGAAAGATTTTTTGAAAAGTGCAGTCAAAAAAGCTGAAAAAGAAATATCAAAGAGAAAAACAAAAGGAGACCCAAAAAAAGTTGGAGTCAGTGCTGTTAAATACGCTATTCTGAAAAATGGAAACAATAAGATTATTAATTTTAATCTGGACGAAGCCCTGAACTTCGAGGGAGATACAGGTCCATATTTGTTGTATAGCTATGCTCGTGCAAGCTCTATAATAAGAAAAGCAAAAAATAAAGATAAAAATATTAAAATTAAAAAATTAGATGAAAAAGAATACGAGTTAGTTAAGAAAATTTCCAGATTTCCGACGGTGATATATTCTGCTTACAAAACTCTAAATCCTTCATTGATTGCAAATTATTCTTTTCAGCTTGCGCAGATTTTTAATGAATTTTATCATTCCTGTCCTGTAATAAATTCAGAGCAGGAGAAATTCAGAATTTTATTAGTTGAAGCATTCAGAATCGTTCTGAAAAATTCCCTGAATTTTCTTGGAATAGAAACTCTCGACGAAATGTAAAACAAAACTTATTTAAAGGGAATTTTCTTATAATCAATAATATAATTAAATAGAAAGGAGGTGAAAAATGGCTAAACAACAGAGTAGTGGTAGTGTTTTAAAACTGCTCGCTTGGTTTACTGGTATTGTTGTATCTTTGGCTGTAGGTATGGGATTAATTAATAGAACATTAATACTACCTACTTGGCTTGGAGGAACAAGTGCCGCAGGACTGTGGGTAACATGGGCAGTAGGTTGGGTGGTTGTTCTTACAACACTTATCGGAGCTATAATGGCTCTACTTAAAAGATAAATAATTATTTATTTTTAATTATCTTTTTTACTTATTCTTCTATTTATATTTTTAGAGTGATTTAAAATTGATGAAATTACCAGTATATTTTTAAGTTCAGTCTTTTTTTATTTTTATGCTTGAAATTTACTTTGAAACATACGGATGCACAGCAAACTACAACTCAACTGAGATTATGAAAGGGCTGGTAAAACAGGCAGGACTGAACATTACTTCAAATGTTGACTATGCAGATTTAATTATTATGAATTCCTGCATTGTGAAAGAGCCGACTGAAGAAAAAATCCGTCGTAGAATTCAGGATTTGTTGAAAAAAAACAAAAAAATAATTCTCGCTGGTTGTCTACCTCCTGTAAATAAAAAAATTTTTAAGAACCATCAGGGAAAAAATCTTTTTTTATTGGACACCAGCCGTGTTAGAGACATAACAAATTTAATTTACAGCATAAAGAAAAGAGAATATTCTCCTGAAAGATATTTACTGAAGAAAAAGGAAGTTAAATTATGCCTCCCAAAAATACCAAAGGAAAAATACATTGGAATCACTCAGATTTCAGAAGGGTGTCTTGGAGAATGCTCTTACTGCCTGACAAAAACTGCAAAAGGGAAACTTTTTTCATATCCAAAAGAAAAAATTTTAGAATCTGTTAAAAGGGATGTTGATTCAGGTTGCAGGGAAATTTGGATTACAAGCCAGGATAATGCTTCATATGGAAATGAAGGGGGAGAGTACCTTCTTCCAGAGCTTATCAGAGAAATTTTAAATCTAAAAGGAAATTTTTTTGTGAGAGTCGGGATGATGAATCCTGACAATATGCTGAAAATCCTTCCGGAGCTGATAGAGATTTACAAAAATAAAAAAATATTCAGATTTCTTCACATTCCTGTGCAGTCAGGAAGCAATAAGATATTGAAATTAATGAATAGAAAATATTCAGTAGAGGATTTTTTAGAAATTATTTCAAAGTTTAGAAAAGAATTTCCAGAAATTCATATTTCAACTGATTTTATCGTCGGATTTCCAGAAGAAACAGAAGAGGATTTTAATAGAACCTACAATCTGCTTAAAATTCTAAAACCTGAAACAATCAATATCAACAGATTCTGGCCTCGTCCTGAAACTTCTGCATCAAGGTTTGAAAATCAGATTTCTCCAGAAATTATTAAAAAAAGAATAATTAAACTCTCAAAACTGCATCATGAAATTTGCCTGGAATCTCAAAAAAAGTATATTAGCAGAGAATGTGAAGTTTTAGCAAGCCAGAAGGGAATTTCAGAATTTCCAGACACTTATCTTGCGAGAGATATTAATTATAAGCTTTTTTCAGTTAATACAAAAGAAAAAATTCTTGGGAAGAAATTAAAAGTAAAAGTTGTAAGAACAACACCGCATTATTTAATCTCAGAAATTATTAATTAGACACTTTTCATATCCTTCCAAGCCAAATCCACCAACTGTTCGAGGGCAACTGCAAAAAATTCTGTATTTATCCAGACACCTATATCATAATTAGGATGGAATTTTTCATCATCTAGAAGCATGAACATCAGCTGATTTGAATCTATAATGACAAATCTTGCCCTCATCTTATCAAGTTTTCTTACATCAGCAACTTTCTTAAAATCTTTTGCAACTTTCAGATTATTATTATCAATGGGAGCAGCAATCCTTATTTTAATTCCTCTTTTTTTGCATTTTTCTAAACTGGGCATTAGAGCTTCAAGTTTTCTGTTAAGTCCTTCTGCAGTTGTAATAATTGTAATTGTCTTCTCAGCACTTCTCACCATCATATCAAGCTGATTGTATAAGTTCTGCCGTCCTCTTAAACTTCCGGACAAGTCAGTCGGCTCAACAAATTTAATTCCTTTTGTGAACAAGCTATTAAGCTCACTTAAAACCTCATCATCTTTTAATGTTTCTAATCTCTTTGATCTTTCCTGAGCATCTCTTATCAGATTTTTCTTTACTCTCTCCACAACCTCTTCTGGTTTTAATGCAACAAACTTTATCGGCTTTCCAAGTTTCATTATAATAAATCCTTTTTTCTCCAGACTTTCAAGAATATCATATGTTCTCGAGCGGGGAACATCAGAAATATTGCTTAATTCTCCTGCAGTTGAAGTTCCGCGGGATAGCAGGGCTGTCCAAACCTTTACCTCATAAAGATTTAAATCAAATATTTTTCTTAACCTGCTTAAAAATTCATCTTTAACTATCATTTTTATATAGACTCTTTTTTGTTTTTAAATATTGCTATAATAAAAGAGTGAAATTAATAAATTACTTGTCGGTAGTTATAATTACCATATTCCCTCTTTTATCTTTAATTTTAAAGTCAGTTTTATTTTTAAATCTTTCCTTCTCAGTTGTAACACCACAGGATTTTATTTCAATCTTTTTTGAGTTTGTCTTTTCTTTCAGAATCTTCTTATGCCTTTCAAAAATGTTTTTTAATTCCTCGTCGGAAAAAACAATCACATCAACTTCATCTTTTTTGTCAAGCCCTAATTTTTTTCTGAATGCTTGTATCTGCCTTGACAATTCTCGGACATAACCCTCTTCTTCAAGTTCAGGTGTTGTCTTAGTATCTATTTCAACTGAAATCTCTTTTTCCTCTGATTTTTTCCAAAAAACATTTTTTACATTCAGCTGGGATTTGATTATTTCAGATAATTCTTCACTTAATTTTTCAACGCATTTAACTGTTGCTTTTATCAACGGCCATTTCAGTCCTATCTTTGCTTTGTCTCTCTCTGCTAAACCAGATTCGGTTATTTTAAAAACAAGTTCCATTTCTTTTTCAAGTTTTTTGTTAATTTTTTTCTTGTCTGATTTTGGCCATGAAGAGAGATGGATTGAACTTTTATCGAATTGTCTATAAATATATTCTGAAATATAAGGTGCAAAAGGTGCAAGCAATAATGAAACCTTTTTCAAAACTTCTCCAATAATCTCTTTATTGTCCTCTCTATCCCTTGTTATTTTAATATAACTTCTTGAAAAGTCCTTAACTACAAAATCAGAAATTTTTTGAAAAGGTTTGTCAATAGAAAAATTTTCCAAGTCTTCAGTAACTTCTTCTGTTAAGCTATTGAGTTTACTGAGAATCCACCTGTCTTCTGTTTTCATTTTGCATTTTTTATTCTCGAGTTGAGAATAATAATTATTGCAGTTATATAAAATTGTTAAAAACGGAATTACTGATTCTTTCATTAAATTGTAAGAAAATCTTTTTTGATTTCCTGCATCAGAAGTGCAAAATTGCAGACGTATCGCATCTACTCCTGCTTGGTTTATAATGTCTTCTGGTTTTATTATGTTTCCTTTACTCTTGCTCATCTTTTCCCCTTTCTCGTCTACGATGTGTCCTGCACAAATCACATTTCTATAAGCTGGTTTACCAAATAAAATTGCCCCTAAAACATGAAGGGTGTAGAACCATCCGCGGGTTTGGTCGATTCCTTCTGAAATAAAATCATACGAGAATCTTTTTTCAAATTCTTTTTTGTTTTCAAAAGGATAGTGGAACTGCGCAAAACTTGCTGCACCAGAATCATACCAACAGTCAATTACATCAGGAACACGCGACATTTCTTTTCCACATTTGCATTTTAATTTTACCTCATCAATCCACGGTTTGTGCAAATCAATTTTTCCAGAAATTTTTTTTAAGGAATCTTTTTTTAATTCTTCAATACTGCCGATGATTTTTTCTTCTCCGCACCCACATTTCCAGATTGGCAGCGGCGTCCCCCAGAATTTAAATCTTGAAAGTGCCCAGTCTTTTGCCCCCTCAAGCCAGTTTCCAAATCTGCCGTCTTTAATGTGCTTTGGCTCCCAATTAATTTCTTGATTTAATTTAATTAATTTGTCTCTAACCGAACTGACTTTAATAAACCATGAATTTATTCCATAATATAATAATGGCGAGTCACACCTCCAGCAAAAAGGATAAGAGTGAGTGATTTTTTCTGTTTTATAAAGAAGTCCTCTTTTTTTCAAATCTTCAATTATTTCTTTTTCTGCGTCCTTAACAAAAACCCCTTTCCATTTCGAAACAATGTCTAAAAATCTTCCATCTTCTCCGACTGTATGGACTTCGGGCAGTCCGATCTTTTTCCCAACATTATAGTCATCTTCACCATACATAACTGCTGTGTGCACAACTCCAGTCCCATCTTCAGTTGTTACAAAATCTGCAGGAATAATCTTGTGGGATTTTTCATTCTGCGTTTCTTTAATGTCAAAAAGTGGCTCATATCCAACTCCAATTAATTTTTTTCCTTTCATCTCTTCAATAATTTTATACTTTCCACGAATTCTATCCAATCTTTCTTTAGCTAAAATAATTTTGTCGCCATCTTCAACTTCAATCTTCACATAATTTATTTTTTCCCCAACAGCAAGTGCGACATTTCCAGGCAGAGTCCATGGAGTAGTTGTCCACGCTAAAATATATTCTCCTTTTTTCCCTTTAATCTTAAATGCAATATAAACAGAATCTTCTTTTACATCTTTATATCCCAGTGCAACTTCATGGCTTGATAGAGGTGTCCCACACCTAGGGCAAAACGGCACAACTTTGTATCCTTCATAAAGAAGTTTTTTATTATATATCTCTTTTAAACTCCACCACACACTTTCAATATAATTATTCTCTAAAGTTACATATGGGTTTTTTAAATCAACCCAATAGTTTAATTTCTCAGTGGAAGTATTCCAATCTTCTATGTTTGAAAATATATTCTCCCTGCATTTGTTAATGAACTTATCAACCCCGTATTTTATAACTGCTTTTTTATCTTCGAGATTTAATTTTTTTTCTATCTGCACTTCAACAGGCAGTCCGTGGCAGTCCCACCCTCCTTTTCGCGGAACAGAAAATCCCCGCATGAATTTAAATTTGCATATTATGTCTTTAAAGGTTCTGACTTCAAGATGATGCAGAGCAGGAGGAGCGTTTGCAGTCGGAGGCCCTTCTAAAAAAGAAAATAATTTTTTTTTTGGGGTTGTCCTGCAGTGCATTTTCTATTTCCTTCCTGTAAACTCTCCAGACTTTCAGCGCTTCTTCCTCTGTTTTTTTAAAATCATACATTTTTCTTATTTGTTATTTGTTTTAATTATTTTTAAATTTAACATAAATCCACAGAATTATTCAAATTCTTCCAAGAACTCTTTTTCCAAAAAATGAAGCTTAGCTGGAATTATTATTGAATAAGGAAATTTCACCCTGCAGTTTTCTGCATCTTTAATTTCTTTGTAGAAAATTTTTTTATTTCTTGTCCCCAATTCCTGGCATATTATTATCTTTTCAATTTTCACATTATTTTCTTTTGTGCTTTCTTCCAGCTGTTTGAGTGCGTCTTGAAACTCCAAGTCTATATCAATTAAAATAAGAGTATGGGCATTCATAGATAAGTTGTCTTTGATTGTTTCCATAAAACTCATTGGCTTGAAATTTTTTTTCCTGTCCCATTTTGGCATACTCGCGATTTTTCCAAATTTATACAACTGCAGTCCTGTTTCTGCAACAGCGTCGAAGATTGAAGAATTGTGAATTACTTTTGTTTTGATTCCTTCTTTCCTTGCTTCGTGAATTAAAGTTATGTGTGTTGTCGCTGTCAGTGGACTGCCGTAGATTAACAAAGCAACATCCATCTTCTTCGCCTCGTCAAGTATCTGTAGGCTCTCCACAAATTCCCTGTCAGCAGAAATTATTTTTCTCTTTCCTATAATTTCCTGAAGCTCGCCGATAGAATATGGAAAATTTATTGTGTAGCTTTCAAGATAAATTCTCTTGCATCTTTGTGCAGTTTCTAGCCCATAACGGGAGATTCCATCCACATTCAATCCAAGTCCGATAAGATACAACATAAAAAATAAAAATATTGATGGTTTTTAAGCTTTCGTAATTCGTCCTTTTCAAATAGTTCTGCAAGTTTTTAAACTTTAAATTCGTAAATAAATTACACTAAGGGGGTGAAAAATAAATGGTAAAAAAGAAGAAAAAGAAATAATAATCTTCATCTATATTTAATTTTTTTAATTTTACTTTTTATCTTCGATAAAATCTATTTTTTAATTAAGTAAAACAATAGATTATTTTTTTGGAGATTTAAGACTTCTGCTCACGACTATCGCTATAAAAAGAAAAGTGAACAGCAAAGTATCATTCATCATAGCGAAACTAACAACTGCTCCGATGAAACTCAGGAAAATAACTGCCTTGAACCAAAATTGCCCTTGCTTTAATTCTTCTTTAGTATATCTGGCGAGAATATTGCCGATAAAAAATCCTGCTGTCAAAACCAAGATTCCTATTATTAATCTAAATATTTCTTGCATAATCCAAATAATTCAAGAAGCTTTTTATATTTATTCAAAATCTTTTTATAATCCTTTTCTCTCTAAAATTTATGTATAAAAAATATCTTATAATTGCGAGCAAAAAAGACACAGCAGGAGTAAACATCACCACACAACTGTCTCAGTTCAGGCCGAATCCTGTTCTTGCTTCAATGAATTCAGACAGCAAACCGGTTTTTGATTTTTATCTTGTTGATGATGAAATAATTTTTACAGAGAATCTAGACTTGGATAAAATAAATAAATATGATTTTATTATTTTTGCTTCAAGGCATCAGTCAGAAAAAAGAGAAAGAACTTTATCAGTTCATGCTCCTGGAAACTGGCGCAGTGCTGACTTCGGCGGACAGCCTGAAAAAATCTGTCCTGCTTCTGCACTTTTTCAGAAAAAATTATTTGAGAAGCTGAGTGAAAATGCTGGAAAATATTCTCTGAAAAATTATCATCTTACTCTTGAGTGCACCCACCACGGCCCTTTGATTTCAAAACCATGTGTCTTTGTGGAAATCGGCTCAACAGAAAATGAATGGAAAGATAGAAGAGCAGGATTTGTCGTAGCCAAGACAATTTCAGAATCAATCGAGGAATTTAAAAAAAATCTTTACAATGAAGTGGCAATAGGAATCGGAGGTCCGCACTATTGCCCGAGTTTTAATAAAATCCAACTGAAGTCAAATATTGCAATAGCACATATCATTCCGCAGTATGCACTTCCACTTAAAGAAGAGATGATTAAAGAAGCAATTGAGAAAACACAAGAAGAAGTTGATTTTATTCTCGTAGATTGGAAAGGACTTGGAAATTCAGAATCCCGCAGTCAGGCAATTCAGATTTTAGATAAATTTTATCTTCCTGTAAAAAGAACAAGCGAGATTCCAAAGTAATTTTTAAAAACGCAAATGACAAATAATTTTAAAACTTAGTTTTCTTTTTAGTTTATGAAAAAGAGAACATTGAATAATTTAATAAAACTTTTGGCTTTTTTAATAATTCTCACTGGAGGGTACATAACATATGATAATTATTCAGGTGATTCTGTAAAAATTGCAAACTGGAATCTTCAGATTTTTGGAACAACAAAAGCCAGTGATCTAGAGCTGATGAATTTTTATGCAGATAAGATAGATAACTATGATATTATTTTTATTCAGGAAATCCGCGACAGCTCTGAAACTGCTTTTACAGAACTTTGCTCTATGCTTGAGGATTATTCTTGCTTCTCATCAAGCAGAGCAGGACGCTCGTCTTCAAAAGAGCAGTATGGAGTGATTTACAAAAATGGAATAAATATTTTATCATTCGCAGATTATAATCCAGATAAGCAGGACAGATGGGAGCGCCCACCAATAAAAGTAATTTTTAACATCACTGGCTATGAGCTGGCAGTTTATAATATCCATACAAAACCTGACGATGTCCAAAAAGAGTTGTATTACCTGGAAAATTTAATGGAAGACGAGGAGAACGTAATTCTTCTGGGAGATTTAAATGCAGACTGCTCTTATTATGATGCTGAGAAACAAACAGAATTTGATTCATGGAATTGGGTGATTGCAGATGATGAAGACACCACTTCTTCATCAACACACTGCGCTTACGACAAAATTCTGCTAAACTCCGACGCTGTTCAGGAATTCAAGTTAGCAGGAATTGACAGCACAGGAATCACAAAAGAAATTTCAGACCATTATCTGGTTTGGGTTGAGATGAAGATAAATTAATTTAAATTTTTAACAACCATATAAACGCCGCCTGCAGGAATCGAACCTGCGAGCCCCGAAGGGCCCGGATTAGCAATCCGGTGCAATACCATTATGCGAAGGCGGCTTAGAAATATTAAACTTTTTTGTTTTAAAAATTATTCTTTTTGAAGATAGCAGGGGTGGGATTTGAACCACACGACCTCCGGGTGTCCCGCTTTTCTAAAAAAGCTTAAGACTAGAATCAAAGATTCTATCAATAAACGCCTAAGCGTAGTTATTTATGGGCCCGACGAGCACTCCAGACTGCTCCACCCTGCTGTATTAATTTTAGTTTTTGTCTGCTTTTAAAATTTTCTGAGACATTATTTAAATTTTTTTGTAAGAATTCTTCCTAAATAATATGCAGAGCCAAAAACTATAATTCCAGGAAGAAGAGAAATTCCAAGAGACGGAACTAACAGACCGGTTCCAATAGCCCCGACTGTTCCGGCACCGATAGTTTCCAGCATTTTTACTGCACCTGAAACAGATTTTTCCACATCTTTTTGAAGAGCATCTATCTGCATAATTATTTTCCCTTCGCTGAAAATCCTGACTTTTTTATCCTCTTCAGAAATCAGCACAACAAGATTACCTTTTTTCGATGCATTCATCGCAGCACTATGCCGTGTTCCAAAATTCTTGAATGTTTTTGTGCTTTTAATCATCACACCATAAGCTTTCAAATTTCCTTCTTTGTCAATTATTACTGCACCATCTATTAAGGCAAGAGATTCCAAAAGTTTTGGATTTTTAACAACATTGAAAGAAGGAACTTTCTGACTGACTAAAGGTTTATAATCCACTTCTCCGACGACAAAAAGAGCTCCTTCCCCTCTTTTCGCAATTCTCAAACCAACTTGGATTAGACTTTCTTTTAATTTTTCTTCTGGTGAAATTTTTCTTTTCATAAGATTATAACTTGCTGACATTATTTAAATTTTTTGAATATAACACCCGAACCAGGATTTGAACCTGGGTTGTCTCGACCGCAACGAGATGTTCTATCCACTGAACTATTCGGGTTACGGTGCTACTGGGAATCGAACCCAGATGTCCAATAGGACCAGGATTTTTAGTTTACTCCAATCCTGTGCCATACCATTAGGCGATAGCACCCATATCTCCACAACAATCTTTTTATATAAATCTTTTTTTATTAATTATGCTGACCCTTGGAATTGACGATGCAGGAAGGGGTCCTGTCATAGGCCCGATGGTTTTAGCAGGATGCCTTGTCGACGAGAAAACAGAAAAAGAACTGAAAAAACTAGGAGTCAAGGATTCAAAACAACTCACTCTTAAAAGAAGAGAGTTTTTAGCAGAAAAAATACAGGAGAAAGCAGAAACTTTTGAGATTATAATAATTCATCCTGATGAAATTGATTTGCATAATGGTAACGGAACAAAATTAAATGAAGTTGAAGCTTTTGCCTGTGCAGAAATAATCAACAGAATAAACAAAGGATACAAGAAAATTAGGGTTGTCCTTGACTGCCCGTCGACGAGTATTATAAAATGGCGGGATTTTTTAAAAACAAAAATAAAAAATTTATCAAATTTAGAGATAATCTGCGAGCACAAAGCAGATAAAAATCACACTGCTGTTTCTGCTGCTTCAATCATAGCAAAGAGCATAAGAGAAAAAGAAATGGACAAACTTAAAGAAAAATTCGGAGGGGAAATCGGCTCTGGTTATACATCTGACCCTCTAACACAAAAGTTTCTCGAAAAATTTGCAGACAAGCACAAGGATTCTGGAATTTTCAGAAAGACATGGATAACATGGAAAAGTGCCTATAAAAATTTAGGACAGAGAAAGTTGTTCTAAATCTTTAAAAATCCCTCTCACTTTTTCTCCTTATGAGTTATATAAAAAAATTGGTGATGCACGGATTCAAAAGTTTTCCGAAAAAAACAGAAATACCTTTTACCCCAGGAATAAATGTTATTTTAGGTCCGAACGGAAGCGGAAAATCAAACATTTCCGACGCACTTTGTTTTGTCCTCGGACGCCTTTCAATAAAATCCATGCGCGCAGCAAAAGCAGGCAACTTAATATTTCTCGGAACAAAATCCTATGCTCCGTCAAAAGAAGCGAGTGTGGAAATTGTATTCGACAATTCAAAAAACACTTTTTCAATTAATAATCGTGAGATTTCAATAAAAAGAATTGTGAGAAAAAATGGACAGAGTATATATAAAATCAACAATGAAACAAAAACCCGTCAGGAGATTTTAAGTTTGCTGGCACAAGCAGGAATAGATCCAAATGGATTTAACATCATTTTGCAGGGGGAAATTCAAAATTTTGTGAGAATGCAGCCAGATGAAAGAAGAAAAGTAGTTGAAGAGGTTTCAGGAATTTCTGTTTATGAATACAGAAAAGAGAAATCTCTGAAAGAGCTTGACAGGACAGAAGAAAAATTAAAAGAAGTTTTAGCGATTCTCAGAGAGAGAACTATTTATCTTAATAATCTTGAAAAAGAGCGCCAACAGGCACTGCGATTTAAAAAATTAGAACAGGATGCGAAGAAATTCAAGGCAAGTATAATTTATCATGATCTAACTAAGAAAAAAAAAGAAAAAGAATCAATAGAATCTGAAATTGAAAAAAAGAATAAGGAAATCGAGAAGATAAAAAAAGAAGTAGCAAATATAAGTACTACAATAGTATCATTGAATTCAAAGATAGATTCTATAAACTCAAGCATCCAAAAATCTGCTGGAGTTGAGCAGGAGAAGCTTAATAATGAAATAGCAAATCTGAGGGCAGAGCTTGCCGGCATGTATGTTAAGTCAGAAAATCTTGAGAAAAAACTCTCTATTATTTTAAAGCAAAAAACAGAACTTGAAAAATTTATTTTTGATATAGAGAATTCTTTAAAAGAACTGCAGAAAGAATCTCCGTCTTCAATAAAAAAAGAAAAAGAACTTCGCGAAAAAAAACAAGAGCTTGAAAAACTCGAGGAGAGAAGGAAGAAATTTTACATGGCGAAGTCAGAATTAAAATCCCTCTTAGAAAGAATTCAGGATAAAAAAAACCTGTTGCAGAACTACTCCAACGAGTCTGACTTCCTGCTTCGGCAGATAAATTCTGTTTCTCAGAAGCTGTTCGACAAAAAGACAAGTAGCGAAAAACTTAATGCATTAAAATCCTCTCTTTCTGAAAAAAAAGCACTTCTGGAGATAATTAATAAAAGAGAAATAGAACTTGAGAAAATTTCTTATGCACATGAATCTGAAGTTGAGAATCAGGATAAAATTATTGAAAAAATTTCAAAAATAGATATTTGTCCTCTATGCAAAAGCAAAATCACAAAAGAACATCTGCACAGCATACAAAGTGAAATTTCTCCAAGGGTGAAGTTCCTGAAGAAAGAAATTGAAAATGCAGACAGAGAGCTGAATGGGATTTACAAGAAACGCGAAGTGCTCGCAGGAGAGATTGAAAAAATAAGCAATGAAATATTAGATAGAGAATCTGATATTGTTAAGCTGTCTGGAATCGAGGAAAAAAAAGAACAGATTAAATCTCTTCATGAAAAAATAACAAACCTGAAAAAAGAATTGGCAGAGCTTGAAAAAAAGAAAAAAAATCTTGAAGAGAGCTTTAGTGATAATTTTAACATAGAACAGAAATATGAAACTGCGAGAATTGAAGTACAGGAGATTTCCTTAAGAAGCGAAGAGACAATTAATTCTGAAATATCATTCAAACAGAGGGAATTTGAGAGAGCTAAAATTTCACTTAAACAGCTTTTAAGAGAAGAGGAAGATCTGAGTGAAGAATTTGAAGAGATGAAAAAAGAAATATCTAAAAAAGAAGATTTGCTGGAAAAAAAGAAAATTAAAGAAGAGGAGCTGAGCAGTAGATTTAAACAGCTTTTTTCAGAGCGCGACGCTGTTCATAAAAAAATCAGGGAGTGTGAATATGATTCGTCTGAGAAAAATAATTTTATTTACAGAATTGAGCAGGAGACAAATAATTTCAAAATTGAAAAAGCTCGCGTTGGTGCGGAAATAGAGAACTTTGAGATTGAAATGCTCAGTTTCCCGAATGTTGAAATTTTAAAATTAGGAAGGGATATCTTAATTCAGAAGCTGAGCAACACGCAAGAGATTCTCTCCAGAATCGGCTCTGTAAATCTGCGGGCATTGGAGGTTTATGATTCAATAAAGAAAGAATATGACGCGGTTAAAGAAAAAGTGGAGGTAATTTCAAAAGAAAAAGGGAGTGTATTGAAAATTATCAGCGAGATTGATATTAAGAAAAAAAAGACTTTTATAAAAAATTACAATGAATTAAATGAGATTTTTTCGAGGAATTTTTCCCAGCTCAGCACAAAAGGGCAGGTCTCACTTGAACTTGAAAACAAGAAAGATCCTTTTGAAGGAGGGGTTAATATAATTGTAAAGACAGGACACGGAAAGTATTTTGATGTTAAGTCACTTTCAGGAGGGGAGCAGACACTGGTTGCACTTTCACTTATCTTCGCAATACAGGAATTAAAGCCGTATTATTTTTATATTCTCGACGAAATTGACGCTGCACTTGACAAAAGAAACTCCGAGCGCTTAGCAGGACTGCTGAAAAAATACATGCAGAAAGGGCAGTATATAATTATCACTCACAACGACGAAGTAATCACTAACGCGACAAACCTTTACGGGGTTAGTATGCATGAAGGTATTAGTAAAATTATTAGTTTGAAAATTTGAGATATTAAAATGAATAAAAAAGAACTCCTTGCCTCTCTTGAGAAGAAATTTCCAAAAAAAATAGTTGATGCTTTTTTAAAAGTAAAGAGAGAAGATTTTGTTATTGATTCTATGAAGTCAAGAACTTATGAAGACACTGCTCTTCCCCTCGGGCATGGACAGACAATCTCCCAGCCATATACAATTGCAGTCATGCTCTCGCTTCTTGATGTGAAGGACTCTCAGAAAATTCTAGAGGTCGGTTCTGGATGTGGTTATGTTCTCGCACTGCTTTCTGAATTGACTGGAAAAAAAGGAAAAGTTTTTGGAGTTGAATTAGTCAAAGAACTTGCAGAACAATCGAAAAAAAATTTGTATGAATATTCAAATGTGAAAGTTTATAATAAAAATGGTGCAGATGGACTGGAGGAGCATGCTCCTTTTGACAGGATTTTAATCAGTGCAGCATGCAGAGAAGTCCCTGAAAGACTGCTTGCACAGCTGAAAGACCACGGAATTCTCGTTGCTCCTGTTGGCTCTCGGTATGAGCAGACACTTGTAAAAATACAAAATAAAAAAAATAATTTTATAACAAAAGAAAAAATATCGGGATTTATTTTTGTCCCGTTTATAGAATAAAGGAGAAAGTAATAAAAATAAAAAAATAAAAAAAGAAATTAATAGTAACTTTCTCCGAATTCTTCTGTTTTTTCAGGTTTCTTTCCTAAAAGAACAATCAAGACTACCAGCAATACAATAAAGATTATTGCCAGAACAATTGCAAGTATAACAGCTGGATTTGTTATTGAAGTACCCTCTACTTTTGCATTAAGAGTCACGCTCTCAACAAGCTGTTCTCCTGAGAAGAAATTCACATTGAATTTATATTCTCCTTCTTCACTCGCACTAACACTTATTTTAATGTTCTTGCTTGAACCTGCTGGAACAGCTACTAATGTGCTGTCTGTACTTGAAGAAATTCCTCCAGAAGATTCTGTAATTACTCTGTATACTTTCAGCTTGTTTGTTGGGTTGACAACCAGAATGTCATATTCTGCATTCTCTCCAACAGCAAAAGTTTTTCCTGTGCTATATACAACAACATTTTCTGAAAAGTCATTTTCAACAGCAATTTGTATTGTCCTGCTTTTTACAACATCGTTGTTTTCAGCTTCTACTTCAATAGTGTAAGTTCCTGCTTTAGCATCATAAGGAATATTCACATAGAATCTTCCTGTTGCTGTGTCTTCATCGTCATCACATTCGTCTTCAGAGCATCTTGTTGTAATTATATTCCTGAAGTAAGATGTTTTTTCAATTCCTAATGCTGGAATTTTCAAAGTTACATACAAGTCTTCAAGTTCATTGTATCCAATGTTCTTGATCACAACATCAACTGGCAACATTTCACCAGCCCCTACTTTCTGCTCTGTGCTTATTGACATAAAGTCAAGATTGTATGAAGGTCTCTGAACTCTGAGAGTAATCTCAGGATGTTCTGTTTTGAAGTCGCCGTTCCAGATTTTTATATTAAGGGCAAGGTCTTCACTGACTTCGTCGTTAAGTTCATATGGAACTTTTAGAGTCAATGTTTTTTTGTATCTTTTTCCTTCCTCAATAACAAATCTTGAAGTGACTGCATCAACATCTGTTTTGTCTCCTTCAATTTCTACCCTCATCCTTACATCTGAAGCATCTTCAAGTGCGATGAATTCTACTTCTACTGTAACTGTCTCTCCGGCAGTAACACTAATATCTTCATTGCTGTATTCATACAAATCATTGATTCTGACTTCCTGAATTCCTGCAATTTCACTTGTTGCTGCGCTGATTGTTGACACTAGAAATAAAGCACTTACAATCGATAGGAAAAAAACCATAAGGTTTTTTGTTTTCATTTCCATTTTAAAATTTAATTGCCAGAAACTTTGTTTTCTGGTATTTTTGAAATACTAAACTTCTTTATAAATTTTACTATTGTTGTAATTTTATAGTTACAAAGAATTTACCCTAATGTCAGGGACACTCAGTGAATGCTATTCGTCTTTACATATTTCTAGTCCTTTTGCAGAATCTTCGACAGGAGAAGGGCTCTCATTTATTATAATTATTTTTTTATTTTTTGGTAGATTTTTAAACAACCATTTCCAATATTTTTCTTCTGTTCTTTTGTGATTTTTTTCTCCTTTTACTCCATATTCAATTCCTGAAAAATGACAGTGCCATTCTTTTTGTGGAAATAATTTTTTTATTTTCTCCCATTCTAATTCTTTTTCCCTAGCCAGTATATGTGCAAAATCAAGGCAGAAACCGCATCCAGTGTCTTTTACTAATTCTGCTATTTCCTCTGCACTCCCAAAAACATTTGTCTTCCCAGTTGTTTCAGGTGCAAGTTTTGGAGTGTAATTTTTTTCTCTTCTTGCTTTCTGCAGTTTTTCAATTTCAGATTTTATTTTTCTATATGTCTGTTCTTTTGTGCTCTTTCCATAATAGCCAGGATGAAAGACAATTTTTTCAGCATCAAGCCATGTCCCGACTTCAAGGCATCTCAGAATTCTTTTTTTGCTTTTCTCAGCAATTTCTTTTTTATCAGAATTTAGATTTATCCAGTAAGGTGCGTGGATACTTAATTCAACATCATATTTTTTCGCAGATTTTTTTATTTTCAGAGCATCTTCTTTGTTTTTAATGTAAATTCCATAAGTGAATGCAATCTCGCATGCTTTCAAGCCGAGTTTGTGATATTCCTCAAGATTTTCAACTGCTTCTTTCACACCCCCGAGCCCTGCAGGCCCGAATTTTATCTCCATTGTCACAGGAATTCAAGAGGAGATTTAGTGTTTATTAAATTTGGAGATGCAATGTGAGTATAAACTAATGTTGTTTCAGGAGATTTGTGCCCCAACATTGCTTGCACATTTGTGATATCATATCCATTCTCAATTAGATGAGTTGCAAAGCTATGTCTTAATATATGTGGAGAGATTTCTTTCCAATTTTTTAGTTTAGCTTTTTTTGAAGCATTTTTGATTATTCTTTGGATGCTCCGCATATGATATTTTTTATTCCTATTCGACTGAAATAAAGAATCTTCTCCATTTAGATTTTCAATTTCAATTAAGTTTTTTATCTTCTCCCTGACAATTTTAGACAAAATGATTAATCTGTCTTTTCCACCTTTGCCGTTCCTTACATAGCCGTAATTTTTATCTAATTTTAAATCTTTTAATTTCATATTTAATAGTTCTGAAACTCTTAAACCAGAACCATAAAGAAATTCAATCATTAATCTGTGCTTCCAATTAGAAATTGAATTCAGCAATTTTCTAATTTCTTCTTTTGACAAAACAGAAGGAATTTTTTGCGGAGTTTTGGAGTATTTGATGTCAACCCACATCCTTCGATTCATCACATCTTCAAAAAGGAATTTTATTGCCATATGAGCAACATTTAGGGTATTTCCAGAAAGATTTTGATTATTTAACTTTTGTAGAAATGCATTAACATCTTTTTTTGAGATATATCTTAAATCTTTTCTGCTCCAATTTAGAAATCTTCTAATCCAATAAATATATGATTTCGCAGTTCTCTCAGAATGCCTGTATCTTTTACATTTTGCCTTAACTGCTAATTCTATATCAGAAGGGAAATATACCATAATAGACTATAAAATATATTTATAAAAATGTAAGTTTTAACTTTAGAGTTAAACAAGTATTTCTTGATACTGATACAAAATTTAATTCTTTCACAGCCTAATACAATTATTTTTATCAAAATTCGCATAAAGTCTGTTAAATCCAATTGCCCCTACGCGCGCTCTAAGAATTTTTGAATTAAATGGGCTTTATGCTCACGATTTGTTTCTGCATAAGTTTGTGCTTCTGCCTCTAAAGTAAAACAAGGAATTTCAATATCATCAATTTTCTTCTTTGTTAATTTGTTTGCTAATAATTTGCTAACATACTCGCCCGTATCTCTTTCTCCTAAAATTTGAACTTCTACATTTCCAATATCTAATTTGACTTCCCAACCGGGCTCGTCTGTTAGAGGTTTCAATTCCTTGACGGCAGAAGCATTATATTCTGAAAAGATTTCTCGCATTTTTTCCAAATCTTTTAACTGCACAACAATATCCAAATCGTGAGGGCTAACATCCATTCCTTGTAATTGCATATTTGTACTTCCGATTAAAGCCCATTTAATTTTATTTTCATTCATTAATTTGTGAATTATTTTGATTGCTTTTTTGAAGTTTTCATTTATCATATATTCAAAATAATTCTTATTATTTAATAACTTTACCATAACGCGCGCTTCGGGGCAACTCCTTCGCCTTCGGCTCGGTCACGCCTTGCAGGCTCTCACAAAATCAAAGATTTTGTTAGGAGGATTTAACAGCGATTAGTTTCAATTCTGGGTTTGCCTTTCAGGCACGCTTCGCTACCGAAAATTCTAATGTTGTTATCTTCGTTTAACGCTCCAATGCGAAATTAAAATTATCGCATAACATCGCTGATTAAACGAAATTGCTGAAAAATAAAAATAGTAGAAACGAAAGATTTAATCTTTTGGAAGAATTCTTATTCTGTCTGCTCTCTTATTTCCTGCTTGAGTTTCAGGTGTAAAATAAGTTTCATTAGGGTAATCTCTATTCGCTGAACCACCAAACCAATTTCCATGTCTCATGTTTCCAGAAGGAAAGCTTATTCTTGTTCCTTCTCCGATAATTGCATCAAGAGCTTCTTTTTTAATTGGAATTCCTGGTTTTCCATATGCTTTACCTTTTCCAAATTCATCTCCATCAATAACTGAAACTCCAATGATTCTTCCGTCATCGGTTTGAACTTTAAGAACATATTTTGATTCTAATTTTACTGTTTCATTAGAATAACTCATTAAACCATTCCAGTTTGGAACAGGCGATAATGTGTTTTGATAACTCTCTGCGAGAACGGTTCCAACAATTTGTCTTTTTCCTTCTTCAAATAATCTTTCATATTTTCTATCGGCATTTATCATACTGGAACCTGCAAAGTATGCGCCTGTAGCGATTCCTAATGAAACCAATCCACCGATGACTTTATTTTTCAAACTCATACTAAACAGAATAAACCAATACTTTATAAACCTTTCGGTTCTTTTACCACTTGAGAGTTAATAATTTATTTTTCAACAATTACGATAACAACGAATTTTCGGCGAGCCCCGAACTTCTCCCTTCGGTCGACCACGTTGCACTCTCCTCCTTTCAGTCGTCGGGAGACATAACAGGAATTATATCCAATTTGGGCAAATAATTTATTCTTAAGTATTATGCCTATAAATTATATATTCAAAAGAGGGCTCTTTAAGAACTATTTCTTTAATTTCATTTGGAGAAGTATATTTTATCTTTAATTCATAACCTTTCTTAAAGTGCCCCATAGTATGATGTCTTTTAACATCTTCTAAATTCATTTTATTTTTAGAGATCCCTGTTGATGTAATGATTTTCTCAATTTGTTCTATAAGATCCATATAAAATTGTTTAAATACCTTAATTTAAAAATGTTTGCCCAAACTCAAAATCCTTAAGATTTTGCCACGCTGCGCTCTCATTTCGCTTCGCTCCATTCGGGAGATATAACACGAATTATATTCAATTGAACTTGGCGCGCTATTGATGCATTACAATAATTTCTTTTAGAAGTGGACCTTTCTTTCCGAAAGGTAAATCAAACCATCTTTCTTCAAACCATTCAATTTTATGTTTTTTAACTTCTCCAAAATGTGGATCTGCCAAAATAATTTTATCTTTGTCAAAGCCTACAACCACAGAATAATGCCCTGCTTCTTCAGGAGAAAACCAATCAACTATAACAGGAATTCCTTTTTTTACTAATTTTTTCACTTCGTTAATTGAGGAATTCTGTTTTACATATCCCTTGAAGCCAAATTCTTCTGCGGCTTTGACTATATTTTCTTCATCGCAACCTCTTGTTCTACTGCTTTTTGTTGTTTTTGCTAAATAATTTTCTGATTTATTTATTCCATAAGCAGATAGAACCATCTTTAATGAGGCAGGTCCACAATATCCTTTTGATTGTTTGAATGGTTTGAGTTTAATCATAATAATATTAAAAGAAATTATTAGTATATAAAAATGTTGTTTACGCGCGCCAAGTCCAACTCTAAAATTTTCCTTCGGAACGTTGCACTAAAAATCAATCCCTAACGGGAGAAACTAACAGGAATTCCCAGCGTAGATAAATCGACCAAATTTAAAATTTCATTTTTTGCCCGCCCGAGATAGAAGAAAAAAGCCCGCAGTCCTTCGGACAAATAGCTTTTTGCCGTCGGCAAAAATAGAAAAACTTCTTTTATCCGACCAACGAAAACCGAAATGAAATTTTTCAAATTTCACATAACCAAGGATAAAAGGTTCGTTTCACTCACGCAAATTTTTCATTGATAAGGGGAGTTCCTAATCCTTCGGATAATTTGTCGGCTTACGCCGAAAATGTTTTAAGGTTTATTTTTATAATTCTTTTAATGAGTAATGAAATAAAAATAAAAAAGAAAACAATAAAGAATGTTTCTTATTTTGTAATCGGAATTCTTGTTTTATTGTTTCTATTCTGGCCAACACAGAATAACGAAGATTATAATCAGCCAGATAAATATAATCAAATTATTCTTGATGAATCAGAAAATACAGGAAACGAATTAAATGAAGATAATTTTGACAAAATAGAAGAATTGCATTGGGGAAAAATCCCTATAACATATAAATTTGAAAATGAAAATACAGAAAGACAGCTTAATTTGACAAGAAATGCTTTCTCTAAGATTGAGGAAGAAACAGGAGGAATTGTGACGTTTGAAGAAGTTTCAGAAAACCCAGATATTTCAATTTATTTCAAATCCTCAGAATATAATTCTGGTAGCGAGCATACTGTTGCAGATGCCCTTATTTCCGAAGTCGATGATTCAAGGAATTTAATTTTAAGAGGAGAATTAAATTTTTATGGGCAAGGTTTTGTCTGTAACACTGGTTACCCTGCTTTAGAAGTTCATGAAATTCTTCATTTATTTGACATTCCCCATAACCCTCTAACTAAAAGTATAATGAGTCCATACACTGCCGAATCCTCATCTAGATGTGAAATAACAGAAATCGATTCGGAATATATTTCTTGTTTGAGATACATATATTCCAATGGTGAAATTGAAGGAAATTGTGATTTTCCAAATGTTATTCACGAAAAAGAACCCGAATATGTTTGCGATGAAGGTTGGTATCCTGTTGCGGGAACAGATTATTGTTGTCCTGAACCCAATATGAGAATTGTTGATGATTATTGCGAATATTAAAAACAAAAGAACCCCTCATTTTCTTTTTAGAAAAAAGAAATAAAAAAGGGCAGGCTTTTTTCTCGAATTATTTGGTCGTCGGAAACAACCATCCTCCTTTCCACCCTGAAAGAAAAATTAAAACTCACGAGGGGCTTTTTTAGCCTAGCTCGTGCCTCACTATTTCAGAGGTTCAAACCGAAAATATTATTAACAACGCCCTCTTTTGTTATATTAACATAATCCCAGGTGATCCGAAAGGGTTGCCTGATGCTTTAAAAAATGAAATTTACAATTGTATTTATTGATGAGGTTATTTATCTTTTGTTTCTAAATTTTTTGGAAAAGGCAAACCACTAAAATATAAGATAGAGGTTTTTGCAAAAAACCTTGCAGAATCAAAGGGATTAGAATGTAAAAAAATTTATTTTTATACTGCACCTCCTTATCAAGACTCAATGCCGACAAAAGAGGAGAATAGAAGAAAAGCTAGTTATGATAAATTTAATAATTGTTAGAGAAGGAAGATGTCAAAAAATTGACAAGATTTATCAACAAAAAGGAGTAGATACCCTTTTAACAATTGACTTATCAAGAATTCCTAAAAAAGAAGGGATTTTTGATATTATAGTTTTGACTTCAGATACAGATTTTGTTCCAATTATTAATGATTTATTTGAAGACGGAATAAATGTTATTCTCGCTTACTTTACAGATAGAAAAAGAAAGTCTGGACTTTCTCTTTCAAACTATTTGTGGAAGGCATGTAAAAATAAGATAAAAATTAAAAAAGAATTTTTTTCTTAAAAAACAAAAAATTCAGGAAGAAAACTTCCTGATTAAAAACTTAATAATTTTATTTTGTCGCTTGATGCTGCAAAATTTTTTGCAACTATCGCCTGACATTTTGAATCTTCAGCAGATTTTATAACATTACCTGTTACAGCACCGTCAACCACTATTGCATAAATTTTCTCGCTGTCTTTTCTTAATGCACCACCAACTCCTTTTGCAGAAACACTTTTTATCTCATTTAAATCTTCGTCTAAAAAAATTGCCTTTCCAGTTCCGCTGTTTTCTTCTGAAATTTTTTTCAGTTTTTCTTTTATCTCGTCGCTGATTTCTTTTATCTCACCATCTTGGACTTTTTCTCTAAAGTCTTCTGTTCTCTGCCTGTAATCTCTCCTGTTGAAAAATTCATTTACTGGAATTTTTTTTCTCAACTGCATCCAGATTTCTTTGCCAGTAAGCTCCTCAACCTCTTTTCCGTCGGGTGCAACTGCAATGTATTTTACCTTAGCATTGTCAGCCACATTTTGGGCTATCAATCTTCCGCCTCTGTCGCCGTCGATAAAAAGAGTAAGTTCTTTGTTATCTCCTAGTTTTATTATGTCTTCGTTGAGCTTTGTCCCATTCATTGCTATTGCATTGTTTATTCCGTTTCTCAAAAGATTCAAAACATCTGCTCTTCCCTCGACAATAATAACTTCTTTTCCTGATAAATCTCCGCATGGTAGCTTATCTTTTCCAAATTCTTTCACACCTGCTGTTTTTGCAGAGTCTTTTATCTCATTTGAAATTTCTCTTGAGTCAGCAGAGCCGTGAATCTGCCCCATTAATTTTTTAGCCCTGTCTAAGATATAATCTCTTTTGCTTCCTCTGACATCTTCAATTCTTTCAACTTCCAGCTGAGAATCGCATGGTCCTATTCTTTCAATTGTTTCCACTGCTGCTGCAATCAAGGTTGTTTCTGACTGGTCAAGTGCAGTCGGAATTTTTATTTTTCCTGTTGTTCTTCTGTCATTTCTCTCTAATTCAACTTCAATTCTTCCGATTTTTCCTTCTTTCTGCAGTTCTCTCATCTCCAGCTCAGCACCCAACAATCCTTCTGTCTGCCCGAAAATCGCGCCAATTACGTCAGGTTTTTCAAGTGCACCTTCTGCTGAAAAATTCACATGTATCATATATTTTATTGATACTGGACTTATTTTTGCCATTTTATTTTGTTTTATTTAATTAATGAAATCCCATGATTTCAATTAGAAAAATATCTGCTGTGCAGTTTCACAAATAGCTTTTGCTAAAAATGAATGTGAGGTGATAATCTAATGATATTTTCCTAATAATCTTAAAGTAAAAATTTGTTTTTAAAAGTTTCTATCTTAACTTTTTCAATATCTCAGCTTCTCTGAATTTTCCGAGTTTATTATACAATTTCAAAAGTTTTTCTTTTATCTCTTGTTTTTCAATTTCCCCAGTACTCATTTCAAGAAGCTTCTCATAAATTTTTGCCGCCCTGTTCCTTTGAATTTCCCTCTCATGAACTTCTGCCTGCTTTTTGTAAAAATTTTTCACTGCAATATAAATTTCATTTCTCTGCACCGCATTTGCTTCTGCCATCGCTTTTTTCATAGCCTCATCAGCTTTGCTGAAAAATCCGCCTTTAATATAAACCTCTGATTCTTTAACATAACTTTTGATTTTCTCAGAATAAACAATTGAAGCCAAAGCAAGAACGTCATACATCTTAGCTGCATTCGCAAACATATTATTTTTCTCATAGATTAATGCTAATTTTGAGTAGACAAATTTCTTCATATCATGCGGAATATTTTCTTTTAGAAACCTGTTCAAATAATCTATTTTTACAAAATCTCCTTTAGTTGCAAGAAAATCTTCAATCTTCTGTTTTGACATATTTTTATTCAGCATATAAAAGATAAACACAAGAACTATTTAAGGATTATTGAATTAATCAGAAGAATAAGGGCGAGGGTATTTTATATTTTCTTCTTCATCCATAAAACTTTGTTGTGCAGGACGAGGACCCGCGCAATATTTACTAATGCTTCCTAGCGGATCACTATAGGGTTTGTTCCATAAAACTCTGTGCACTAATCCTTCTTTTTCAGCTAAATTAAGAACTGCTGTAATATCTCCCCTACTTAACTTTGAATCATCATGCTTTAAAATCTTAAATAATCCATCTAATTCAATACCCTCATTCTTAAATACAATCCATGCGATATAATCAATAAGATGTTTTATTTCAGAGTAATTAACAGGATTATTTGGTGGAAGTATGTTTTTTTCTTTATCTCCTAAAAAATAATTATCTTTCATTTTAGAATTATTCTTTTTTCTTTGTTATTTCAGTGCACATGCCTGCTGCAACTGTTGCACCAGCGTCCCTGACTGCGAATCTGCTCATAAAAGGATTTTCTTTTTGTGTTTCCAAACATAAGTTTCCTCTTGGTTGAATTTTAACTTTTGCAGTGTCTCCGTTTTTCAAGAAGTCAGGCTTTTCTTTAATAACCTGTCCTGTTCTTGGATCAATCTGTGCGATTAATTCAATAAACTGGCACGGAACCTGTGCAGTGTGAACATGAAATACTGGTGTGTATCCTTTTGCTAATACAGTCGGATGATTTATTACAGTGATTGTCGCAATAAATTCTTCAACAACTGGAACAGGCTTTCCAGCTTCGCAGATAACATCTCCTCTTGCAATGTCCTTTTTTCCAACACCTCTTATATTTATTCCAACATTGTCTCCTGCAACTGCTTCAGGCATAGATTCATGATGCATTTCAATTGTTTTTACTTCTCCTGTAATCCCCTTTCCTGTTCTTCCAGGAAGAACAATAACTTTCTGCCCTAATTTCATAACACCTGTTTCAATCTTGCCGACTGGAACTGTTCCAATCCCTGTTATTTCATAAACATCCTGACAGGGCATCCTCATTGGTAAATTAGTAGGTAGTTCTGGTGCAGGAAATAAATCTAACTGCTCAAGAATTGTTGGACCTTTATACCAAGGCATTTTATCTGATTTTTTTGTAATATTCTCTCCTTTTAATCCAGAGCATGCAATAAATGTAGTTTTCTCAGGACTTATTCCAACACCCTGCAGTAATTTCCCAACATCTTCTTTAACTTTTTTGTATGTTTCTTCTTTATAATCAACAGCATCCATTTTATTTATAGCAATACACAGATTTTTAACACCCATTGTTCTCAGCAACCATAAGTGCTCTGTTGTTTGTGGCTGGACACCTGCTGGTGCAGCAATAACCAAAAAAGCAGCATCTGCCTGTGAAGCACCTGTAATCATGTTCTTGACAAAATCTCTGTGCCCTGGCGCATCAATAATTGTAATCTGCCATTTTTGCGTCATTATCTTTTTATAAGACAAGTCAATAGTAACCCCTCTTTCTCTTTCTTCTCTTATTTTATCCATAATATAAGCAAATTCAAAACCTGCTTTACCATATTTTGCAGCCTCATCTTTTAGCTTTTTCATTTCTTGTTCAGAAACAGCACCGCTCTGAAAAAATAACTGTCCAACTATTGTTGATTTACCAGCGTCGACGTGTCCGACGAATACAATATTCATGTTTGGTTTTTCTTTAGCCATTTTTAACTTGTTAATAAATGACGAGATGGAATTTTAATTCCAGCTTAGCCATTTTTCGTTTGTTTTTGAATAAATAGGTTATACGAAATCTTTTGATTTCAGTTTAGCTATTTTAAAATTTTATTATAAAAATTTTAGTGTTATTCTAAAAAAAAATAGCTTTATAAATTTTTCTATTAAACTTCTAAATTTCTAACAATTTCTAAAAATTGTGCTGCTGAATTTTTATTTTGTATTTTAACTAATTTTTTAAACTCCCTTTTTATTGTATTTTGATGCAGACAGAAATAATACAAAATCTTTTGCTCGGAGCAGTTCAGGGAATAACAGAGTGGTTGCCAATAAGCTCTAGTGGAATTGTAATTTTGCTAAACGCAAATTTTTTTGGTGTTTCAGACATTGGGCGGTTGCTTCATATAGCTCTTTTCCTTCATCTTGGAACTTTTTTTGCTGCATTGATTTATTTTAGAAAAGATGTTGCAGAATTGATTTCCGCCTTGTTTAAATATAAATATTCAGATGATTCTTCTAAAAAAACTTTAAAGTTTTTAATAATCTCGACGATGATTAGTGGAGTTGTTGGCTTGATTATCTTAAAAACCTTAATTTCTTTTGAATCTCAGTTTGAAATTACAGGAAAAATTATCACTGGCCTCGTCGGTGTTATGCTCCTTTTCACAGGAATTATTCAGATTAAAATCCGCGGAAGAGGATTGAAAAATCCTCGTTCTTTGAAAAATACTGATGGAATTCTGCTCGGAGCAGTGCAGGGTGCTTCAACACTTCCAGGAATTTCCCGTTCTGGAATTACTGTTTCATCTCTATTGCTAAGAAATTTCGACGACACAACAGCACTTCGGTTGAGTTTTTTAATGAGTCTGCCGATTGTTTTGATTGGAAATCTCTTTCTGAATCTTCAGGATTTTTTTAAAGTCGTGAATTCAACAGCAATTTACGGACTTCTGGCTTCTTTTATCTTCGGAATTTTAACAATCCACGGGCTGATAAAAATATCAAGAAAAATTAACTTCGGATGGTTTGCTCTAATTTTCGCACTGCTGATGCTGGGGAGTTTATTTATTTAATTCTGCACTTTCCGCTACGCGGAAAGTAGTATTTTAAAATATATAAATTTTCTTCAACCAAAACATTTAAATACAACTAACAATTATCTGTGTGTATGAATATTAGTAAGGAAGATTTGTTAAGAATCAATAAAGGTTTTGGAGGAAATTTAAGAAGTGATTCTAGTTTGGATTTTGCATTTAAAAAAATTGAAAACAGCAAAATCGGCATTTACAAACAGCTTGCTTATTTATTGAGGGCAATATTAGTGGATCATCCTTTTTCCGACGGAAACAAAAGAACTGCTACTTTTTTAGTTCTTGCTTTTGTAGAAGAGAGCAAAAAAACAGTGGATTTAGAGTTGCTTCAGCATCACATTATTTCAATTGCAAAAAATAATATTCAGGAAATAAGAAATATTGAATGGAGGATTCAAAATGCACTCAAATGAAATCAAAAGAATAATGAAGAAATACAAAGAAGTTTTTTTTAATTTGGAGAAATACGACAAAACCCGCGAACTCCCTTTTCAGAAAAAACGGATAGACATAACCTTATCAGTGGATACTATAAATAAATTAAGAAAATTAAAGGAAAAAACAGGCAAGCCAATCTCACAGATTATTGAAGAGAAAATTAGGTAATTATGATCTTAATTCATAAAATATTCAGGATTTATTAAATTTTTAGTCTTGATTGTTGTTTGAAATCCTTCCTCATCTAATATCCCCTCTTCTCTTAATTTTTCTTTATATTGTTGATAATCTCTCTGTTCTTCTCCAAACCTTTCTCTTTCTATAGTCACTTCATCATCTAAAGATTTACCCATTCTATAACTTTTTTTCTCAATGGCAGTTTCTTTAAGATCGCTTTCTAAACTTATAGTTGTTACTGTTCGCCAATTTTTTATTATTACTAACTCATTTGGAGGGGGAAGATCCCATCCGCCATCTTCAAAACTTAGAATACTTCCAATTTTTACAGTATAATCTCCAAAAAGAATTTTTTTATATTCTCTTGCGCCTAGTGCAATGTAAATTGCTGTTTTTTCATGGGATTAGCTAATAATTATTATATTTCGATATATATAAAAATAGTAGTTTAAACTAGTTTACTGATTCTCACTCAACCCTTTCCTATCTCTAATTCTCCTGATAATCTCTGCCTGAATTGAGTTAGGAACTCTTTCAAACTGTTGTTCTAAAATAGACGAAGTCCCTCGCCCCTCTGTTGTGCTTCTTAAATCATTGCTCCACCCAATCATCTCTGCAACAGGAAGTTTTGATTTCATCTTCGCCATTGTCCCCTCTTGCTGAACATCAATCATCTGCCCCCTTTTGCTTCCGACTAATTTTGTTATTGCCCCAAGGAATTTGTCAGGAATTTCAATAAGATGTATCTGCAATGGCTCTAAAATCGTCGGGTTTCCTTTATTCATTGCTCCTTTAATTGCTTCTCTAACAGCAGGATAAACCTGTGCAGGCCCTCTGTGAATTGCATCTTCATGTAGGCGGATATCGATGAGGGAAATTTTCATTTTCATGCACGGCTCTCTTGCCAACGGTCCCTGATCTATCACCATTTCAAAAGCATCCATTACCATCTCAATAACTTCTCCAATATGAACTTCTCCTCTTGTCTCATCCATAAATAAATTTCCTTTGTAAATATCTTTTACATTTCTTATAGTGTCCCCGCTCCATCCGAGTCCAGATAAAACATTTGCAATTTCCTGATTTTTTTTCTTTAATCTCCCTTCAGGCAGTTCCCCAATTCTAATAGCTTCATAAATTTCTTCTTCTAATGGAGCAACTTTAATAAAAAAACTATTGTGTTTGTTCGGACTTCTTCCCTCGACAACAGGCGACTGCTTTTCAACAGCTTCTCGATAAACAATTATCGGAGGAGAGGTTTTTACCTGAAGCCCTTTTTCTGTTTTAATTCTGTTTTCAATAATCTCCAGATGCAGTTCCCCCATTCCTGAAATCAAGCTCTCTCCAGTCTGCTCATTGATTTCAATTTTTATCGAGGGATCTTCTTTTCCAACCTGCTTTAAGACTTCAACCAGCTTCGGCAAATCAGCTGCTTTTGTCGCTTCAATAGATTTTGTGACAACAGGGTCAAACAAATGTTTTATTGCTTCCATCGGCTCCATTTCTTCTTTGCTTACTGTCTCTCCTGCAAAAACATCCTTCAGTCCGACGACGCCGATAATATTCCCCGCATTAACTTCATCGACAATAATTCTCTGCGCTCCTCTGTAAACAGAAACTTGCTGTATTCTGACTTTTCTTTTTGCAAGATTCATATAAGCATCATCGCCTTGTTTTAAATTCCCTGAAAATATCCTTCCGCATGCAACTTCTCCTGCATGTTTGTCGACGACAATCTTAATAGGGACAAAAACAGCAGGTCCCTTTGAATCACAGTTTAATAATGATTTTCCAGTTTCAGAATCTATATCTCCATGCCAGATTTTTGGAATCCTGTATTTCTGAGCCTGAACAGGATTAGGATGATGCCTTATTGACATGTTTAGAACAATCTCGTGCAGAGGAGCTTTTGCCGCAAGTTCTTTGCATGTGTCCTTTTCATATGCATCAATTACATCTTTGAATGTTATGTTTTTTCTTTTCATGTAAGGAAAGCTTAAGGCCCAGTTGTGGAATGCAGAACCGAATGCAACACTTCCGTCGCCGACACTGACTTTCCATTTTTCCTTGTATCCCTCTGGAGCAATATTTTCTATGAGTTCATTAACATGTTCAATAATTTTTATAAACCTTTTTTGCATTTCTTCTGGAGTCAATTTTACCTCCCTGATTAACCTGTCAACTTTGTTTATGAATAAAATAGGTTTCACCAGTTCTTTCAATGCCTGTCTTAAAACTGTTTCAGTCTGAGGCATAACACCTTCGACAGCACAGCATAAAACAATGCATCCGTCAACAGCTCTCATGGCTCTTGTAACATCTCCGCCAAAATCAACATGCCCAGGAGTGTCAATTAAATTAATTAGATAATCTCCTTCTTCAGGAAGTTTGTGAACCATGCTCACCGATGCTGAATCAATTGTAATCCCTCTCGCAGCTTCGTCCTCGTGAAAATCAAGAACACACGCTTTTCCTGCAATTTCTCCAGAGAGCATTCCTGCACCTGCAAGAAGATTGTCAGAAAAAGTCGTCTTCCCGTGGTCAATGTGCGCAGCAATAGCTATATTTCTGATTCTTTCCTGATCTTTCATCAACTGCATTATTTTTTTTGTTTTTTCGTCTGCCATTTGAAAAATAATTTTAGATTTTTCTTAACTAACTAAGAATATAATTTAATTGAGAAATTGGTTTAAAAATATTGTGATTAATTTTCTAGTAGAATTATTTTTTAGCAGGATCTGCGGGAATCTCTTTAAAGTAAAGTACTTTTGCAGAAAGTTTTGTTCCAGGCGTCATAGAAGTTTCAACTACATAATAATGTGTTGCTCCTTCAGGGCTTTTATTTCTAATAGCTTTATTATCTTCATCTTTAAAGAAACCAAATTCAACTCTCCTTTGTCCAACATAACTTGCTAAAATACCATTTGATAATCTTACTGTTAATCCTTTCTCTGAAATCCTTTCCATTATTAAATATTATCATAATCCTTTTTAAAAATTATTATACTTGAGAATTACCTAGCTGAATCAGCCTGTTTTTCTGATTCATTTTTTTTCTTAAGTGCAAAACTTTCCTGATTTCCCTCAGAAGCCATTATGATTTCTTCTGCTATTCCCTGCACAATTGTTTTCTTTTTATTGAATGCTTTATCTGAAGCTCCGTGCACAAGCCATTTTAATGCAAGACCGACTCTTCGCATAGGAGAAACATCAACTGCCTGTGGATATCTCGCACCTCCGTATTCAATAACTGTAATCTCGTCGCGTGGAGCAGAATTTTCAATTGCCTTCACCAAAACAGCAACAGGATTTTTTCCTGTTTTTTTCTCAATAATTTTAAATGCTTCCAGAATAATTTTCATATTCTTGGAATATTTTCCAGTTGAATGTCCTAAAATTATTCTGTGTTTTTTCCCTCTGTGTCCTGCAGTTGCAAGTCTGTTCATTAATCTCTCTACAATATTCACTTTCGCCTGTCCGAACTTCTGCACATTTCTGCCGTAGCTTTTTAATATTAATTTTGGCTCAAGATTAATCACTTTTCTTAGCCCAATGTCTTCAACATGAATTTCAGACAAATCATACATATCGAATATCTTAAAATTCTGAGTCTGTTTTTCTTCCATTTTATTTTTTTATTTCTCTATTTATTTCATAAGGATAATAATCAGGATCTTTTGAAATAGAATGAAATGTCATTAAAATCCCCTCTAAAATCATTTTTGGCATAACCCACAATGGTGTTGTTGCTTCTACAAATGTTTCATAAAATCTGTTTTTATCGTAATTCATCTTCATTTTATCTTCTACCTTCCGGCTGACCACGCTTGGGCAGTCGCAGGAAAAAATTGTTTACAATTCTTATATTCATCATCTTCTACCTTTCTCAATTTTTCCAGTCCATAATCTTGAAAGTGGCTGGTCATTTACTTTAATTATTTTGAATCTAACACCTGGAATGTCTCCTTTACTTCTTCCTTGCTTCCCTCCAATTCTTTCAATCATAACTTCATCGTGCTCATCGATAAATTTCTGCGCGAGGTTTCCTGGGATGAATGCAGTAACCTGCTTCCCGTTTTTTTTCAGCTGGACTTTACAGCATTTTCTCATCGCTGAGTTCGGCTGTTTTGCCTCTTTTTGAATTTTCTGCAGAACAATTCCTTTCGCTTGATTTGCACCTTCAAGTGGATCTGATTTTGCATAAAGCCCGAGAGTCTTGACTTTATAATGCCAGTCTTTCCATCTGAATTTTTTTCTTGTCTTAATTTTTTTCGTAGCGTTTTTTAATCCCATCTTAGTATAATATTATTTTTGATAAAAATAGTTTTTAAACATTATGTTTAAACTATCCTGAATTCTCTCTTAAAAAAATCCCTTACAATCTTTTTCATCTCTGAAAGTCTCCGTTTATTTCTTCCGATTAGAGCTGCTTTACTCTGGCTTCCTGCAGTCAGAATTATTTCATCGTCTTTAATTTCCAAATCTTTGAACATAACAGGATTTACAATATCTTTAATAAAATTTTTCGCTTCTCTAACACTTTTTGGATTTGAAATTATTTTTATTTTTTTTCCTAGAATTTCACACATTTTTTTCACATTTTTCCCATTCTCTCCTACTGCTTGGGAAATTTTTGTCTGCGGAACGCAGAAAATTATCGCTTCGTTGTATTTGAAGCAGAATCGAGTGCTTACTTGAGTAATTTTATGAAACAGATTTAGATATCTGATATCCTGCATATCTATTGTGTTCACCATTTTAATAATCTTTGTAGAGAACTCCTTTTTTATAAATATTTCTTTTCATATTATTTATTCACTTTTTCAACAACTTCACTTTTTGCCTTCTTTTTTTCAGATTCTTTTTTGCTCATAGGTCCTACAACTTCGACTAAAAGCCCGGGCAGTCCTGTACCGAACGGAACCGGCTGATTTAAAATTATGTTTTCCACGACGCTGACAAGTTTATCCCTCTGCCCCTTTAATGTCGCGTTTATGAACTGCTTTATTGGTGTTTCAAAAGTTGCCCTCGCTAAAATAGAGGATTTCTGTGCTATGATACCCATTCTTGTAACTCCTTTCACAATTCCTGTATTTGTCATAGCATCTGCAATTAATTTCAGATGCCTTATATTTATGTCAAGTCCCTGGCTGTTTAGAACTTCTTTGACTTCTTCAATTATCATCTGCCGTGCTGCCTCAATTCCAAAAATTTCAGCAACTTCATAAAAATCATTTGAAATAATTTTATCTTTATCAACTTCTTTAGATTCAATCATTTTTTTGAGGTTTGTCCCGAGTGTGAGAATAACAAAATCCCTCTCTCTTTTAACAATTAAAATCTCCTTGACTCCCTTGACGCCTGAGATTATTGTCTTTTTTAATTTTTCTTTCATCTGATAAATTTCTTTGAACTCTACATCACCTGCATTCAGAACAATCGCATTTTCTTTTTCTTTTACTTTATAGCCCATTCCTGATAATCTTTCAATGATTGTTTTTATTGAAACATGTGTCTGCTTTAAACCCTCTTTGTCTATTTTAATCTCAATAACTCTATTACTGAAGTCAAGATTAATTTTTGATGCAATTTCTTTTAATGTAACTTCTTTTATTTTTTCAGCAAAAGCTTTGGCATTTTTTTCATTGTTGTATTCTTTATTCAAGCAAATTTCCATTTTTGGGGAAGACGGCTTTTTCATGGCGTCGAATATTTCTATCAGCCTAGGAAGCCCCATAGTAATCTGCATTTCTGCAACTCCTGCGTGGTGGAATACATTCAAAACCATTTGAGTGGAACTTTCTCCAAAAGATTGTGCAGTAACAACTCCGATTGCCTCTCCTGATTCTATTTCTCCTTTTGTGTGGAGTTTTGTAACTTCTATTCCGTCCTCGCCGTATAAAAACTGAATGATATTATTGTTGCTGTCTCTTACTGTTTTGTCATATTCAACTCTTAAATCCTGAAGCGCGTTTGCGAGTCTTCTGTAAAGATATCCTGACTTCGGAGTTCTTAATGCAGTATCCATAATTGAATCTCTTCCTGTAAGTGCCTGAAAGAAAAATTCATGGGGCTTCAGTCCTCGGATAAACGAACTTTTGATAAATCCCCTTGCTGTCGGAGATAAATCTTTCTTTTTGAAAAAAGATAATGTCCTCTCTGTGTATCCAATATCAATTCTTTTCCCCATAAATGCCTGCTGTCCGACGCATGAAGCCATTTGAGTTATGTTAAGAATTTTTCCACCGCCCCCTGATTGAATCATGTGATTAACTGGATTTCTTTCTGGAAATTCTTTTTTTACAACATCTCCTATTTTTGTTCTTACTTCATTCAGAACTTTTAATATTTTAATCTCCCTCGATTCTTCAAGTGTTTTTCCTGGGATTATTTCCAAAGTTCTGTTGTTGTAGGATTCAATTATTTCTTCTGTCTTTTTTTCCGCCCTGCTGATTATTTCCCTTCCTATACTGATTACACTCTCGTCAAGATCCAAGTCATTAACAGAAATAGTTATCCCTCTCTCTGTAAGATAATTTATTCCGAGATTAAATGCTTTTTTCAGTGTCTCAGTTGTTATTTCTTTTCCTAAAACAGCGTCGATTTCTTTTACAAGCTCTCCGTCCTCATCTCCAAATAATGTTTTGTCTATTTTTCCCTTTTCAATTTTTCCATCTTTGATTTTTATTGATTCATTTGAAAAATTAATTTTCGGAAGTATCTCAGAAAAAAGTTCAATTCCAGAGATATTTTTCTTCGGGATTTTTTTATTTATTCCTGCTTTGTATAATAGCTGATTTGCAAAATCTCCTGTGAATTCCTCCCGCCCAAGAAGATAATTTCCTGTGATTGCATCGCCGACGCATCCGATTAAATTGCTGTTGTTTTTTGGAGACATTAGATTTTTTTTAACTTCTAAAAGAACTTTCGCTTCAGCTCTTGCCTCTTCTGTTTGAGGGGAATGGATGTTCATTTCATCTCCGTCAAAATCTGCGTTATATGGAGCAGCAACAGCAGAATGAAGCCTGAAGGTTCTTCCTGGCATAACTTTAACATAATGAGCCATTAAACTTCCTCTGTGCAGACTCGGGTGTCTGTTGAATAGAACTATATCTCCGTCCTGCAGATGCCTCTCCACCTGATATCCTGGTTCAATCTCATTTATGATTTCTTCTTTCAGCTCAGGAGTTATTTTTTTCCTTTTTCCATCAGGGCGGATAACATAATTTGCTCCTGGATATTCCTCTGCTTTTTCAATAAGTTTTTTTAATTTTTTAATGTTCAAATCATTTACCATTTCAGCAACAGTTACAATTTTCGCTATTTCATAAGGAACACCAACTTCATTTATTTCTATAAATGGATCTGGAGAAATGACTGTTCTCGCAGAATAATTCACTCTTTTTCCTGAAAGATTTTTTCTTATTCTTCCTTCTTTCCCTTTTATTCTTTCTGTAATTGTTTTCAATGGCTGTCCGCTTCTGTGCCTTGCAGGAGGCACTCTCGCGACAGTGTTGTCAAAGAATGTTGTAATGTGATACTGCAGTAGATCCCACAAATCTTCTATAATAACTTCCGGTGCTCCTGCATTAAGGTTCTCCCATAATCTCTGGTTGGCTCTTATTATATCAGAAAGTTTGTGGGTTAAATCATCTTCACTTCTTTCTCCTGATTCAAGAATAATACTCGGCCTGATTGTAACTGGAGGAACTAAAAGAGATGTCAGAACAGCCCACTCAGGTCTTGCTGTCTTGGAATTTATTCCTATTTTTTTTAATTCCTCGTCGGGAATCTTAGCAAGAACCTCTCTTATTTCAGTAGGGAACCATCTTATTTTTCCAGCATAAAAACTTGTCGGCTTGTCGATTTTTATTTTTTCATTCGGTGCATTGCAGTGAGGACATTTTTTTCCATCTTTTGCTTTTTTTGCCCTTTCACTAGGAGAATATTTTTCCATATCTTTCTCAGATAAAAGGAGTTTTCCACATTCCTTGCAGAAGCATCTTAAACACAATTCAATCAACGGAACATATTTTAAATGAATAACTGCTTTTGCCAAGTCAATGCTTCCTGGATGTCCGAGGCATTCTTTTAATCTTCCTCCGCATGTTCTGCATTTTAAACCAGGGTCAATTGCTCCAAGTTTCAAGTCCATAAGTCCTCCGTCAACAGGATATCCGTCAATGTTATAAAGTTCAGGAGTCACTATTTTCGCAGCTGATAATTTTTTAATCTGCTCCGGACTGAGTAGACTGAATTTTATTTCCCCGATTTTTTTCTTTATTGGTTTCATTTATTCGTATTTGTTTTTTAATTCAAAGCCAGTATGAATGTGCATTCCCTGCAGTTCTTCTATTAATAATTTAAATGCATATGAAACTTCTACATGTTCCACATCTTCGCTGTTGCACATAGGGCAGAATATTCTGCTCCTGATGTTGTCTTCAATTCCAACGCTTCCGCATTTTGTGCAGATTGGAAGAACAACTTTGTCAGAATCATACCTTTCTTTTAATAAAAGCGATGCTCCGTGTGCAACGAGAGCCTGTTGCTCCATTTCTCCTAATCTCAATGCTCCTCCTCTCGCCCTTCCTTCTACTGGCTGTCTTGTAAGCAAAGCGACTTTTCCAGAAGCTCTTCCGTGAATTTTGTTTCCAACCATATATTTTAATTTAAGATAATATAAATTGCCGATGAAGATTTTAGAAATCATTTTTTTGCCTGTAACCCCGTTGTACATTACTTCTTTTCCGTCGTATCTGAATCCAAGTGCTTTCAGCTGTTCTTCAAGTTCTTTTTTGCTTTCTCCTGTAAATGCAGTTCCATCAACAGTCTCGCCTCTTAGGCACCCTACTTTTCCTGCAAGAAGCTCCAGCAGATAACCGACACTCATACGGCTCGGAAGTCCGTGCGGATTAAACATAATATCTGGTCTTATTCCTCTTGCAGTAAAAGGAACATCTTCTTCTCTTACAATCATTCCTATAACTCCTTTTTGCCCGTGCGGAGTCGCGAACTTATCACCAAGTTCCGGAATTCTCTGGTCTCTTGTTTTTACTTGGACAATTTTATTCCCCTCTGAATCTTCTGTTATGAAAACAGCCTCAACAATACCTTTTTCCTCCTGCCTCATTGTCACACTTGATTCTTTTTTATTCTTAACTGAGATTTCTCTTGCTTCTGACAGGAATTTCGGAGGAGACATTTTCCCAATTAAAACTTCTCCTTCTGCAACATCAGCTTCAGGGGTTACAATTCCGTCACTTTCCAGCAGTCTGTAACTTTCTTCTGTTTTATATCTTGAAGTGTCTTTTTCTGGAATTCCAATTTCATCTTTTAACCCTCCTGCATAATTCATCTCAACAGCTGAATATGGACGGAAGTAAAAACTTCTTCCAACACCTCTATCTAAACTTCCTTTATTGAAAACAAGTGCGTCGTCCATGTTGTATCCCTCGTATGGCATTATAGCGACGACAAGATTTTGCCCTGCCGGATAAGTATTAAGGGTGTCATAAACAAAACTTCTTACAATCGGCTTTTGCGGATATTCAAGAACACTAACATCAGTATCAACTCTGCATAAATAATTTGCAGCATATAATCCAAGAGACTGCTTGTAGCTTTTAGTTCCTTTGATTAATTTTGCGCATGAATTGTGATTTGTATAGGGAGCAAGAGCAGACACAACTCCGAATAAATCAATTAAATCGATTTCAAGGTGAGTGTGCTCTGGTGTGATATCCTCTTCATAAAGTGCAATCAGAGTGTTTTCTTCTTCAGCAGCGTCGAGATATTCAATAACGCCTTTTTTTATTAAATCACTCCATTTTATTTCTTTCTGCTCCAGTTGAACAAGATGCTCGTGAGTCAGCTTAGGCTTTCCCCCTTCAACTACTATTAACGGTCTCAAAACTCTTCCTGCTTCTGTTGAAATTGAAATTATTTTAAAATTCGTGTCGTTTCTTATGTTTAATTCTGCTGGAAGTTCTCCTTCTCTTCTTTTTTCCCTGATTCTTTTTGCAAATGATTCTGGGTCTTCAACACATCCTACAAATCTTCCGTTGAGAAAAACTTCTATTCCTGAAAATCCGTCTTTGCTTAGTTCTTTTGCTTCAAGTTCTTTTATGAATTTCTCTTCATCTAATCCTGTTCTTGTTGAAACTCTGCTGAGAATAGAAACATTTTTCCTCAATCCAACTTCTGTTCCTTCTGGTGTTTCAATCGGACAGAATCTTCCGTAATGCGTCGGATGGAGAGTTCTTGCCATGAAATTTTCCTGGTCACTCGGAAGCATACTCGAAACTCTCTGTAGTTGCGAAATTGTAGCAAGATAATTTGTCTTGTCCATGTTTTGAGTTATACCGCTTCTTTCTCCAATCCAGCTTCCTGTTGCAATTGCAGATTCAACTCTGTGCGAGAATAAAGTTGATTTTGAAATTACCTTGATTGAGAAAAATTTTCTTCTCTTGGACGACTTTTGAAGAGAATACTGAATGTCTCGAATTAAAATTCCGAGGTTTACCCTAAAAAGAGAAGCAAGCAAATCCCCTGAAAGCCTGACTCTTTTGTTGGAATAATGATCTTTGTCTGTTCTTAAATTAGGATTTTGTTTTGCAATTAAAAACTGTTTTATAAGTTTGCAGAGAGTTACTGCTTTTTTTATTCTGTCTTCTTTTTTCTGTCCTATGTGTGGAAACAAATATGAATCAATTCTTTGCCTCACTCTGTCTAAAATTTCTTTTTTAGTTCCTTGAAGATTTGCTTTTTCTGCAATATACATCATTGCATCTTCTTTTGTAGCAATGTTGACAAAATCATATAAGTTCACAATCACACTGTCTGTTTCAACGCCGATATATTTTGCGATTTCAGATTCTTTTGTCAGTCCTAATGCCTTAAGTATAATAACTGCAGGAAGCTCTTTGAATCTCGTGAAAGTTACATTAATAATCCCTTCTTTATTTTCATTTATCGTCGCTGGAATTCTGTATGTTCCTTTAAGTGAGAACATTCTTAAAATCGGCTCGCCTTTTTTGTCAGTTTCAACAAAAGGTTGGTTTTCAGCAAGGTCTTCTGCCATTATCATCACCCTCTCATTTCCTTTAATAATAAAATACCCTCCAGGGTCGTTTGGGTCGCTGTAATTTTCTATCATTTCTTCCTTTGTCATTCCGTTGGTGTTGCATATCTTGCTATTTACCATAATTGGTATTTTCCCTATTTCTACAACTTCTGAATCTATGCTGTCATCTTTTTTTACAGTTATTTCAAGTGTGATTGGAGCAGAATAAGTAAGGTTTCTCAGTCTTGCTTCATAAGGAAGAACTTTTGAAGAACTTCCATCAGCTTCAATTATTTTTGGTCTTCCGACCTTGATTTTACCAAGGATAATTTCGAATTCCTCTTCATTTGTCTTCAAACTTTCTGAAATTTCATCGACAATCTCCTGCATTCTCATCTCTATAAAATTATTAAAAGAAGTAATATTAGATTCAACTAGAGAGTGCTCTTCAAAATATTTTTTTATAATTAAATGATTGTTTTTTTGAATCATATAACCACCCTATAATAAACATTTATTTTGTCTCCTTCTTTTCGCGAAATTTTAATTATGTCCCCGATTTGGCATTCTTCTGGAAGTGCAGCATCGTCAGAAAGAATTTTAGGCAGTTGAGCTTTGGAAACATTTAGTTTTTGCAGTAACTCATCAGCCTCCTTTTGGCTTAATTTAGAATGTTTGGGTTGAAGAATGTGCATTTTAAAATTTAATTGGTTTACATAGCATAAGCCGGATAAAAACTTTAACAACTCCGCAATAATAAAAGACAACAAAATTTAATTTAAAAATCTTTTGGTGAGGTGGGCTTTGCACAATAACTAAATGGCCCCGATGGGATTTGAACCCACGACACCTAGCTTAAAAGGCTAGTGCTCTAACCAGGCTGAGCTACGGAGCCATATATAGTGTTTCGCTTTGCTCAACACTATTTATTATTTATCAGAAATAGTTTAAAAAATCTTTGTATACCTAATCACAAATAATTTTTCAGCTTCTCCTCAAAATCTTCAGCTGACATTGCGCCTATAAACTGCTGGACAACTTTTCCGTCTTTAAATAAGGTAAAATTGGGAATTGAACTGACTCTGAATTTTTGAGCGATTGCAGGATTGTCGCCTACATTCACTTTTCCAAATTTTATTTCTTTTTTGAATTTTTCACTTAACTCGTCGATAACTGGCGACATCATAAGGCATGGCATACACCACTCCGCGAAAAAATCTATAAGAACAAAACCTTGTTTTACAAATTCTTCAAAACTATTGTTAGTAAGTTCAGGGACTCTTTCTGCCATTTTATCATCTGCTATCTAAGGAAAAGAGATATTTATAAATATTTTTATGATTCTGCAGCTGTTTTGACTTCCTCTGCAACTTCTATTAAATCCCTGTCAAAAATATCAGGAATAAAATAATCCCTGCTTAATCCTTTCCTTCTTGCAATTTCTGCGATTTTTCTGCATGCAAATATCATCATCTTAGAAGAAATTTTTTTTGCCCCTGCATCCAATGCTCCGCGAAAAATAAAAGGAAATACAAGAACATTATTTATCTGATTTGGATAGTCGCTTCTTCCAGTTGCAATGATGATGTCTTCGCGGGTTTTTTTCGCAGTTTCATAATCAATTTCAGGAACAGGATTTGACATAGCAAAAATAATCGGGTTTTTAGCCATACTCTTCAGCATTTTTTCATTTAAAATATTCGGACACGAAACACCAATAAAAACATCTGCATCTTTAATCACGTCCACTAAATTTCTCATCTCTGTATCAACTGCAAATTCTTTTTTGTGTTCATTCATCTCACGCCCTTTATATAAAACCCCCTTGCTGTCGCACATGAAAATTTTTTTTGCTCCTAGTTTTTTCAGGAATTTCGCACAGGCAATTCCAGCAGCACCTGCACCTGAAAAAACAATTTTTACATCTTCAATTTTTTTCCTCGCAATCTCCAGTGCATTCAAAAGCCCTGCACAGACGACAATTGCAGTTCCCCACTGGTCGTCGTGAAAAACAGGGATATTAAGATTTTTTTTCAGCTCTTCCTCAATATAAAAACATTCAGGAGCTTTGATGTCTTCTAAATTTATCCCTCCGTATGTTTTGGAAATTAAATTTACTGTTTTTACAAATTCATCTTTGTCCTGTGTGTCAATCAGAACATCAATTGCATCAATTCCTGCAAATTTTTTAAATAAAAATGCTTTTCCCTGCATTACTGGTTTCCCGGCTTCAGCTCCGATATTTCCAAGTCCTAAAACAGCAGAGCCGTTTGTGATAACAGCGACGCTGTTTCTCTTATTTGTATAATCATAAATTTTTTCAGGATTTTTTTTAATCTCTTCACACACTACAGCAATTCCAGGAGTGTATGCAACAGAAAGCTCATCCCTGTTCTTCACTTCTTTTTTCAGTTCTGTTCCAATAATTCCTCCTTTATGATATTCTAAAATTTTTTCTTTTTCTATCAAACCCTAACCTCCACTTTTTCAAAATAATTTTCTGCAGTTTTTTTCAATTTTTTTAAAAAATCTTCTGAAGTGTCCTTAAAATCCTCAAATTTTTTTTCAATTAGTTCACCTCTACTTTTAAACCCCTGCAGGACAAATTTCTTTGGTTTTTTACCGAGAAGTTCATTCACCCATTTTCCCATTTTTATTATCTCGTCGTTATTATGAATATTTTCAATTATTGTAGTCCGAAGTTCATAATCAATTTTTGAAGCAAGTTTTACACTTTCCTCAATTTTCTCCAAATTAACTTTAACTCCTGTAAGATTTTCATATTTTTCTTTATCTGCTTTTATATCAATCGCCACAAAATCTACAAGATTTTTTTTAATTAAATTTTTCAGCTTTTCAGGAAAACTCCCGTTAGTATCTATTTTTATTAAATACCCTCTGGATTTAATCTCTTTTAAAAATTCCTCGTCGAGAGAAAGCATCGGCTCTCCACCCGAAATACAAACTCCCTCTATTTTTTCTTTTCTTTTGTCAAGAAATTCTAAAATTTCCTTTTTGGAAATGTCTTTTCTCTTCTCACATAAAACCAGTTCAGGATTATGGCAGAATCCGCATCTGAAATTACATCCAAATAAAAAAATAGTGCACCCTATTTTTTCAGGGTAATCTATAAGAGTAAATTTTTCAATTCCTTTTATTTTCATTTGAAATTAGACTTTTTGCTTGATTTCTACCAATGCTCTAACTTTAAACATTTTTCTGTCCTCCCATTCTGCCTGCTTTCCTTCATTCCACTGCGACACAGGCCTGAAATACCCGACAACCCTTGAATAAACTTCGCACTTTGTCCTTTTTAAATCACCTGAAGTTTTTTTCTCTTCCTTTTCTGGAATCTTTGCGGACTCGTCAATTTTTTTAAGATTTCTTTCACTGATAATTTCAAACTCCTGCTTTTTGTCGCTTCCTTCTTTTTCAATAATCAAAAAATTATTTTTTTCCATTAAACCACCTCCTTAGAATTTAATTGAATATTTTTTATTTCATTTAATCCTTTTTTTTCTGTGTATCCAATTTCCTCGTCGCATTTTGGACAGTACATATGTTCTCCTGAAATATAGCCGTGAATCGGGCAGACTGAAAAAGTCGGCGTTATTGTAAAATAAGGAAGGTTGAAAGTTTCAGAAATTTTTCTTACTATTTTTTTAACTGCTTCTTTTGACAGCCTCTCTCCTACAAATCCGTGGAGAACTGTCCCCCCAGTATATTGAGCTTGTAGCTCATCCTGCAATTCAAGTGCTTCAAATAAATCAGAAGTGTAATTGACAGGAAGATGGGTTGAATTAGTGTAATAAGGTTTTGCTCCGCTTTCCCTGACTGTTCCCTCATTTGCGACAATAATTCTTCCAAATCTTTTTTTATCAGCCCTCGCAAATCTGTAAGAAGTTCCCTCCCCTGGCGTTGCTTCAAGATTATAAATATTCCCTGTTTCTCCTTGGTATTCTTCTAATTTTTTCCTCATAAATTTCAGGACTTTGATTGCAAATTCTTTTCCTTTTGAAGTTGCTATTGTCTCTCCCGGCATAAAATTCATTATTGCCTCATTCATTCCAAGCAGCCCTATTGTTGAAAAGTGATTTTTCCAGTATTGTCCGAATCTTTTATAAACCATTCTCAGATAAAATTTAGAATAAGGATAAAGCCCCCTCTCAGTAAAATTCTCAAGTGATTTTCTTTTTATTTCAAGACTCTCTTTTGCAACTTCCATTGTCGCAGAAAGTTTTTTGAAAAAATCTTCTTCAGTCATAGATGTAAAACCTATTCTCGGCATATTTATTGTAACAACACCAATAGAGCCTGTCTGCGGATTTGCCCCAAACAAACCCCCTCCTCTTTTCCTTAATTCAGTCTGATCTAGCCTTAATCTGCAACACATACTTCTCGCATCTTCTGGTTTCATGTCTGAATTAATAAAATTAGAAAAATATGGAATTCCATACTTAGCGGTCATTTCCCATATTAAATCATATTCAGAATTATCCCAGTCAAAATCTTTTGTAATGTTGTATGTTGGAATTGGGAATGAGAAAATCCTCCCGTCAGCATCTCCCTCTAGCATGCATTCAGCAAAAGCACGGTTAATCATATCCATCTCTCTCTGAAATTCCTTATATGTTTCTTTTTGCATTTTACCACCGATAATAATATTCTCCTCTTTCATATATTCAGGAACTTTCAAATCCATTGTTATATTTGTAAAAGGAGTCTGGAATCCTACTCTCGTCGGAACTGCCATGTTAAATAAGAACTCCTGCATTGCCTGTTTGACTTCATTATAATTTAAATTATCATATCTTATGAAAGGAGCAAGTAGAGTGTCAAAATTTGAAAATGCCTGTGCTCCTGCTGTCTCTCCCTGAAGTGTGTAAAAAAAATTAATCACTTGTCCAAGGGCTACTCTGAGGTGTTTTGGGGGTTTTGAAGCAATTTTTCCAGGAACACCTGTAAATCCTGTCGTCAGCAAATCTTTAAGGTCCCACCCGACGCAGTACGCTCCTAATGTCCCTAAATCATGAATGTGAATTTCAACATTCTCGTGGCTGAATCTTACTGATTCTGGGTAAATTCTACGAATCCAATAATTTGTTACGATTTTCGTCGCTATGTAATTATTCAAACCTTGAAGAGAAAAATCCATGTTGGAATTCTCTTTAATCATCCAGTCATTTAAACTTATATAATCGTCGACAACTTCTATTGTATCAAACAAACCCTTAACATTTCTCAGCTCCTCGTGGCTCTTTCTGTAAAGAATATATGCTTTTGCGACTTTCGCATGCCTTTCTTCAATAAGGACTTTCTCTACAATATCCTGGACTTCTTCTACTTCTGGTATTTCTGAATCACCACATTTTTCTTCAATTTCTTTTACAATTAAATCAGCAATTTCATAAACTCTGTTTTTGTTTGTCCCACCGACAGCTTTTACAGCTTTCCAAATAGCTTCTATTATTTTGTCTTTTTGAAAAGGAACAACACTGCCGTCTCTTTTTCTTATTTTTTTAACCATATTAAATTTTAATTCGTATATTTTTAAAGTTTTTTTAACTCTTCTTTAAAATCAACTGCGTCTTGAAAATTCCTATATACAGACGCGAATCTCATATAAGCCACATTATCTATTTTTTTAAGTTTTCTCATGATAATCTCTCCTATAATAGAGCTTTTAATCTCTTTTTTCCCCTTTCTCCTTAAACTCTCCTCAATTTCATTTACTATTTTTTCAATTTTTTCCCTAGGAATAGGGCGCTTTTCAAATGCTTTATTCAACCCCTTTTCAATTTTTTCTCTGCTGAATTTTTCCCTCCTCTTATCTTTTTTTATAACATACAGCTCGCTCTTCTCAGCTTTTTCGTAGGTGGTGAATCTTTTTTTGCATTTAATGCATTCTCTTCTCCGCCTAACTCCTTCAGGAGCCCTTCTTTTATCAGTAACCTTTGATTCTGTGCTAGAACAATAAGGGCATTCCATAATTATAATGATATACAATATATTGTATATTGGAACTTATTTATTACTATAGATTGTATATACAAGAAATTTAAAATTAAAAACTATTTAAAGGTTTACAACCATCATAGAAAAGTAACATAAAAAATAAACATTTATAAATAAAAATTATTAAATATACATATGGCTGATTATTTTAATGCACTTGCATCTGAACTTGGGGTTTCTTTGTGGTTGCTGACAGTTATATTAATATGGACTGCTGTTTGGAAATTAATTGCCCTGTGGAAATCAGCAAGAGCAGGCTCTAAAATCTGGTTCGTGATTCTTGCTTTAGTGAATACAGTAGGAATTCTTGAAATTCTGTATATTTTTGTTTTCTCAAAAATGAAGCTTTATCAGAGAACAGCAAGAACAAAAAAGTTTACTGGAAGAAAAACTTCAAAAAGAAAAAAGTAATTATTTAATTAAACTGCATTTTTTACAGATAATATTTCTCGACGGCTCTCCGCAGGTTTCACAGTAATTAACTTTTGATTTTTCTCTTTTTATTTTTTTGGATAACTCGGTAAAATTTTTTATCATATTTTCTTTTTCTTTGTCAGTTAACCCCCAAAAAAAGTTTCTCACTTCAACTCTGTAAGTTTCTCTTCTATACGGACAGATTTTCTTTACAATCGGAAGTTTCTTTTCTATGCAGAATTTTTCAATTTCTTTTTCTTTGACAAAAAATAATGGTTTTATTTTAATAGCAAATTTTTTGTCTTTTATTTTTAGGATAGGGCCAAAATTCACATTCAGCTTAGGACTTCCTTTTAAGATGTTCATAAAAAATGTCTGCAGTTCATCTTCTTTATGGTGTCCAGTTGCAATTTTGTCCGCCTTCAGTTCTCTTGTCTTTTTATTTAGAATCCATTTTTTAAAAACCCCACACATTGTGCAGCTGCTTAATCTCCTTTCTTTATTTTCTTTGAAAATTTTTAGCATTGTTTTCCCTGTTTCATCTTTGACATAATATTCATATAATTTTATTCCAAGTTTCTCACACAATTTTTTTACTGCTTTAGAACTCTCTTCACTATACTCTCCCAATCCAAGATTTACATGAATCCCCTCTATATTATATCCAAACTTTTTCAACACAAATGCAAGAACAGCAGAATCCTTGCCCCCTGAAAGTGCGACGAGAATTTTATCTTTTTTATCAAGCAGTTTATACTTTTGAATTGTTTTTTGTATTTGTGATTCTATGTTCATGAAGGATAAAAGAAAATTGTGTTTTAAAAACTACCTTTACATTATATTCGTTAATTAGAAGAAAAGCCAGATTCTTATAAGATAATAAACTAAAGTAAATTTTTAAATGTTTTTACAGTTTACATTGTTAAATTATTCATGATTTCCCATTAACTTCAATCTCATTTGAACTTTTCGTTTTATTTATAAATATGATATTCTTGTATAAAATATGACAAGTAAAAAATACATTATAGTTTCAATAGAGGATGAAAAAATAAAATCTCTTGCAGAAGTTCTTGGAAACAAAACCTGCAAAAAAATAATTGATTTTCTTTCAGAAACAAATGAAGCAAGTGAAAAAGACATTTCAGATAAATTGAATATACCCTTAAACACAGCAGAATATAATTTAAGGAAATTAGTTGATGCTAAATTAGTTGAAAAATCAAAAAATTTTTTCTGGAGTAGAAAAGGAAAGAAAATTATAATGTATAAGCTTTCAAATAAATCAATTATTATCTCTCCGAAATCAAAAATATTTTCAAGTATAAAAACAATTGTCCCTGTTGCACTTATTTCAGGACTTGCTTCAGTTACAATAAGACAGTATTTTGAATTTAAAAAAAATCTCGCATTTTCCGAGGATGCAGTGCAGAGAAGCGTGGATTATTCAGGGATAATGTCAGAAGCAGTTCCAAAAACAGCAGACACTCTTTTAACAATAAATACTTCAGGTATTTGGCTATGGTTTCTTGCAGGAGCTTTGTTCGCATTATTAGTCATTTCAATAATAAATTTGAAAGGAGGTAAAAATGAATAAAAAAGCTATGCAAAATTCTGTGCAGATAACTTTGATAATCGTCGCCGGAGCAATTCTTCTTAGTCTTATAGGATACTATGCGTTTGCTTCAAACTCTTCGAGCAATACAATAAATGTGCAGGGATATTCAGAAATCGACGCGACTCCTGATTTGGCGACAGTTTATTTTAATGTCCAGACAAAAGGAGATACAAGTGAGGAAGCAACTCAGAAAAATTCTGAAATCGTCGATGATTTAATAACAAAGCTAGTTGTTCAAGGTTTTGAAAGAAAAGACATCCAGACCCAAGGTTTCAATGTTTATCCTGATTATGAGTGGGTGAATAATCAGAGGAGAGAAAAAGGATATGTAGCAACTCACTCCTTGAGATTAGAAATGCCAGCATCAGAATCAAGCAAGATTGGAAAGGCGATTGATGTAGGAGTTGAAGCCGGTGCAGGAATAAACTATATAAATTTTGAACTGACTCAGGAAAAGGAAAATGAATTGAAAGCAGAAGCCATAGCTCTCGCAGCTCAGGACGCGAAGATAAAAGCAGAATCAGTTGCTGGAGGATTAGGAAAAAAAGTTGGGAAGCTTGTTTCAGTTTCAGTTAATGAATGGAGATATAGTCCATGGATAGCATATTCTGGTTCAGGAGTTGCAGAAGATGCAGCACTTGCAAAAGAAGCATCAACGACAATCCAGCCATCAGAGCAGAAAGTGACTGCAACAGTTTCAGCAGTTTTCAGGATAAAATAATTTTTATTTTTTATTAATTTTATATACTATAAATTTTTTGCAGTCCAGTTATATCTGCCGACTCTAAACTTCTTTTAGAAATTTCTCCTTCATTGGAATTTTCTCTTTTCATATTTTATGTAAATTTTTAATTTGCTTAAAGATTTTTGTTTTTTCTATAATCTTCAATCGCCAGCTTCAGTGCATCACTCGCTAAATTAGAGCAGTGCATTTTCAAAGGCGGAAGTCCTTCTAATGAATCTGCAACATCTTTTCTTGTTATTTTCTTAGCATCTTTTAATTTTTTTCCTTTAGCCAGCTGTGTAATCATCGACGACGTGGCAATAGCAGCAGCACACCCGAATGTTTTGAATTTTATATCTCTAATAATTTCCTCGTTATCTTTATCCTTCCCAACTTTAATATAAACCCACATAATATCGCCACACACAGGGTTTCCAATTTTTCCAACTCCATCTGGATTTTTCATCTCTCCCATGTTCTTCGGGTGCATAAAATTCTGCATGACTTTTTTTGAGTATTTCATTTCCTCTTAGGATTCTTAACAAATTCCCTAAATTTTTTTATAGGTCCTTTTTTATCTCCCTTCCCAAACTCCCAACCCATATGATTTCTGAATTTATCTTTTTCTATGTCATTTAATTTTTTAACTAATCTCTCAATTTCCTCGTCGGAAAATCCATGCGCCTTGCACCCATCTTCCAGAGTCTCCTGCTGAGCCATAGGGCACCCTACACAACCCATTCCAGATTCAAATAAGATTTCAGCTACTTCTGGTTTTTCTTGCAAGACTTTATTTAATTTTGTTTTCTGTGTTATTTTCATTTTTAACATTCACAACAGCAACACTTACATTCTGGTTTGCATATGCATGGCTCACATTCACAGCAACTGCAGACTTTTTCTGATTTTGTTTTTTTCTTTTCCATTTTTAACCTCCTGTATTCAATTTAATAGGACTTAACATCCTCAACTTATTTACCATAGACGGCAAAACTTTTAAAAAATAATCAATTTCTTCATCTGTTGTGAATTTGCTTATTGAAATTCTTATTGAACTGTTTGCTTGAATTGGTGTTAAGCCAATTGCTTTCAAAATATGACTAGTCATTAGAGAATGTGATGCACATGCACTTCCTGTAGAAACAATTACTCCTTTCTGTTCTAAATAACCTGTAATAGCTTCTCCTTCTATATTGTTGAATGATACATTAATATTATTACATAATCTCTTTTCCCCTCGTGGCCCATTTAATTTTGTATTTGGTGTCTGCAAAATTCCTTCAATTAATATATCTCTTAATTTTTTCATTTTCTCAATACTTTCTTTATTTGCTATTTCAACAGCTTTAGCAAATCCTACGATTCCAGAAACATTTTCTGTTCCGCTCCGCAATTTTCTCTCATGCCCTCCTCCATGAAAAAATGGAGAAATTTTTACTCCCTCACGAATATACAAAACACCAACTCCTTTTGGGCCGTGAATTTTATGACTGTTTAAAGTAACTAAATCTAAATTCATTTTTTTTACATCTAATTCTGTTTTTGTAAAACTCTGGCACGCGTCTGTATGAAATAAAACTTTTTTTTCCCTGCAGATTTTCCCGATTTTTTCAAAATCCTGTATTGTCCCTACCTCATTGTTGCCTTGAATTACCGAAACAACAAATGTTTTCTCAGTAACTGAATTTTTCAACTGCTCTATATCTACAAAACCCTCGCTGTCAACATCTAAATAGGTTATTTTAGCTCCTTGTTTCTCCAGCCATTTGCATGTATTTAGAATGCAGTCATGCTCAATTTTAGTTGTTATAATATGATTTTTCCCTGTGTTATTTTCTTTGTTCCAGAAAAACAAACCCTTCAAAGCCCAGTTATTTGATTCTGTTCCTCCTGAAGTAAAATAAATTTCAGATGTTTTTGCACCAATTGACTTCGCAATTATTTTCCTCGATTTATCCAAAGCATTTTTTGCTTCCTGTCCTTTCATATGAACAGATGAGGCATTACCAAACTCTTCAGTAAAATAAGGTAACATTTCTTCCAAAACCTTTTCATCAACTTTTGTCGTCGCTGCATTGTCGAAATATATAGTTTTCATTTTAATGGCTTTAACATTTTAATTTTAAAATATTTAAATTTATTTTTAACACAAAATTTTTCAGCAAGTTTATTTCCATATACAAATTCCCATTGAATAAATTCTGTTTTATTTATGCCAGCCCACTTTTCAATTTCCTTAAAAAGTTTTCTTCCTATTTCCTTCCTTTTTTGTTTAGAATAAATATCTACTATTTCAATAACTTTCTTATTTGTCTTACTTTCTTTTGGAGATAATATTTCTGCCTGAATAAATCCCAATAATTTTTCACTATCTTCTGCAACTAAGAACATTCTTCTAGGATTCGTTTTAATTATATTTTTTAAATCTCTTTTTAACTTTTTTCTATCAATCTTAGGTCTTTTTTTGTAAACAAATCTCCCAAACTTATTTGTATAACTTAGAAATTCAAAATATAATTCTACAACCTCATCCAAATCCCTCATCTTAACTTTTCTTATTTTTATCACTTTCCACACCCCTTGCATTTCCCGTCGCAGAATTTATCAGCGTGTTTGTCAATTAACCTCAGCATAGGAACAATTGTTTTTTTGTTTAAAAAATAAATTCTCTGTTTTCCTTTTTGTTTTACCTGAACAATATTGCAGCACCTCAAAGAAGCCAATGCATGAGAGATTTTACTCTGCTCAATTTTCAATTCTTTTACCAATCCACCAACACTTTTTTCTTTTCCACTTAGAGAGGAAACTATTTTTATCCTTAACGGATTTGCAAGATTGCTGAAAAAGATATGATATGTAGATGAATTCATATGAAAAATAATTCATAAGAATATTTAAATGTTTCTATAGAAAATTACTTCTTTTTATTTTTAATAGCTCTAAATCCCTCCCAGGAAACGATAAATGCAAGACAAATCAAAGCAAATGAAATTATTAATAAAACCCAATCGCCTGTGAAAAAATATCCGTTTTTATTGAAAATTCCCCATACCAACGCAGAAATTGTGGTAGAAATCATAAACAGCGAAGGGAAAATAAGAAATTTAATTTTTTGTTTATGCTCTACTAAATAAGCAGAAATTGTAATAAGTGCAATTGCCGCGATTAACTGATTTGCACTGCCGAACATTCTCCAAATATTTGCGTAGCTGTTTGTTATTGCAAGAATATAAGCAGGAATTACAGAGATTAATACAGCCACAATTTTTTTCTTAAAGATTTTACTCTTTAAATTTTCAGAAACAACCATTCTTGACAAACGCGCTGAAGTATCCAGCGAGGTTAAGATAAACTGGTTTACCATAAATGCGCCTATTAAACTTGCAATTGAAAAAGTCAGGAAAGGAATTTCGAGCTTGGAAATTAAGTTTCCAAAACCATTTCCAAATGCAATTATCCAGCTGTTGTTTAAAGAATCTATGAAATTAAGTTCCCCTGAATTCCATGCAAGAGTTGAAACTAAAATTACTACGAGTAGTGCTAAAATACCTTCAGCAATCATGCCACCATATCCTATAAATCTTCCATGCCTCTCGTCAGAAAGCTGTTTTGAAGTTGTTCCTGATGCAACAAGAGAATGAAAACCTGACACAGCCCCGCATGCAACTGTAATAAAAAGAATCGGCCACATTGGAAAATTTCCTGAAATCACCGACGGAGAGTTAATAACCGGCTTGACTATTAGTACTGCTAAAAACCCGAAAAATAAAAATAAAATAAGCTGAATAGAACTCAAATAATCCCTTGGTTGCAGAAAAACCCATACAGGAATCAGAGAAGCAACAGCACCGTAGCTTATTAAAATTGTAATCCAGATAATCCTAGAAACAGCTTCTGAAAATGGAAGAGTTATTGGGACTTTATATCCGATATACATAAAAAGAAATGCAAAAATAAGAGCAATGAAACTTGAGACAATCACATTTGTTTTATATCTGTAAACAGAAATCCCAAGTGCAACAGCAATAAAAGAAATCGCAATAATCGGAATCACCAAACTCGGCTGTGCAATAATGCTGTCAGCAGCAGAGACAGAAAAAACAGTCACAATCAGCACAAGGGTAATCCAAATCATCAAGGCAAAAATTTTCCCTGATTTTTTGTTAAGACTTTTTTCTGTAAGTTTTGAAATTCCCTCTGCTTTATTTCTTACAGACAGCATCAGAGAAAAATAATCATGAACAGCGCCGATGAAAATCGTTCCGAAAATAATCCACAGCGATGTTACTGCCCACCCAAAATAACTAACAGCAAGAATCGGGCCTATAATAGGGCCTGCACCTGCAATTGACGCAAAATGATGTCCGAACAGAAAAAATTTATTTGCAGGATAATAATCTGTTTTGTCTTTATTCAGAACAGCAGGAGTTTTTTTCGAAGTCGGCTTGATTTTTTTTTCAATAAATCTTCCATAAAAATAATAATTTCCAATCAGAAAAATTAGTCCTGCAACAGCAAGTAAAACAGCATTCACCATATTTTATTATTGAAAAAGAGGAGTGTTATTTAAAGGTTTTTAAATTAAGATACTCTATATTGTCCGAAATATAATTCTTAGTCCTCTTTGCAAAATAAGATAATAATTCTCCAGAAAGAGTTGTGGCGACATTAAATATAGCCAATCTCCTCATTCCAGGAGGAAAATTAACTATATAATCTATATGTAGACGAACTAAAACAGGATGTTCGCATAATTTTTCTAAAAAATTAATAGTCATATTCTAATAATTGTTTTAATTTGTATTTAAAATGGGGACAGAGGGAATCGAACCCCCATCAACTGGTCTGGAGCCAGCCGGTTTACCACTAACCTATGCCCCCGATAAATTTGATTTATCTCAAAATATGATAGAATCTTTATTTTTTAAATCTGTCCTTGTCTCGTATTTTATATTTTTCCATAACTCTTTCAAACGCTTCACTCAAATAAATATCCTGAGAATTACAAAAACAAATTAAAGTAAAAAGAACATCACCAATTTATTTTATCATTTCTTCTCTGCTTTCAGACTCTCCTTGTTTCATATGTCTGTCTCCATAGCGATTGTTTATTACCCTCGCTAATTCGCCTGTTTCTTCAGCCAGTCCAATGCTTAGTGGTTCAAAATACGGCTTTTCAGGACTCACTCTCTTACCCATTCGTCGACAATCTTTTGCATTTCAAGAACATCCATAAAAATTTAAGGAATATTTATTAATATAGTTTTCTATGTTTTAATATGCAAGTCCTAATAGATACAAATTTCCTTGTAGTATGTGCAAAACAGAAAATAGATTTATTTGAAGAGCTGAAACTTATGGGTTTTGAAGTTTTAATTTCAGAGCAGGTGATTAATGAGCTAAAAAAAATCGCAAACTCAAAACAAAAACTTCATTCCCGTCAGGCAGCAGAACTTGCACTGAAGATTTTAAGAAAAAACAAATTCAAAAAAATTTCCATAAGTGGAAAATACGTCGACAAAGCAATTATAAATTATGCTGATAAAAATCCTAGCACAGCAATAGCTACAATTGACAAGGAACTAAAAGGGAAAATAAAAAATAAAAAGATTATAATAAGAAATAAAAAAAGGCTAGAGGTAATATAAGATATTTACTATCTAAACAAATTTGCAGGATAACCTTTAAAAACCGATTTTTACTTTATTTTTCAGAATGTTTTATGTAATTGAAGTTGAGGATTATGTAAGAGTCGAGCCGAAATTATTCGGACTGCCTACTCAGGAAGCTGTTGAGCAGCAGTTAAAGGAAAGTTACAATGATTATTACAACAAAGAACTAGGGAAAGTTGTAGCAGTGATTGAAATTTTGGAAATTGGAAAGGGAGTTATAATTCCTGGAGACGGTGCAGCATATTATCATTCTAAATTCAAGCTGTTAATATGGAAGCCAGAACTGCAGGAAATTATTTATGGGATAATTTCAGAAATGACAAATTTCGGAGCATTTATTGACATGGGTGCGATGCGCGGGATGATTCACATAAGCCAAACTATGAATGATTATGTAAGTTTCAGTAAGACAAATTCTTTTTTAGGCAAGGTTTCAAAAAGAAATTTAAAATTAGGAGATTTATGCTTCGCGAGAGTTGTTTCAGTAAGCCACAAAGGCGAAGAGCCAAAAATTGGCTTAACAATGAGACAGCCTGGACTGGGAAAATTAGAATGGATAAAAGAAGATAAATCCAAAAAACAAAAAGAAATAATTAAAGCTGCCAAAGCAGAGGAAAAAGAAGCAAAAGGAAAAAAAAGAGGAAAGAAGAAATAATTAAAATGCCAAAACAAAAAGCCTGCAAAATATGCAATAAAATTTATGAGACAGAAGAAAAGTGCCCTCGGTGCGAGTCAAAAGAATCAACAGAAGGATTTAAGGGCAGAGTTGTTGTTCTTAATTCTGAGAAATCAGAAATTGCACAGAAATTAAAAATAAAAGACAAGGGAAATTTCGCGATTAAAACAAGGTAGTTCTAAGATGGAATTAAAAATTACAAAGGAAAAAGAAAATCCTCTATTTAACAGAAAAGAAATAATAGCAGAAATTTACTCAGAAACAGCACCGAGCAGAGAGAGTGTTATAAATCTTTTAGCTGAAAAATTTTCTGTTAATCCAGAAGTGATAAAAATAAAAAAAATTCTCGGGAAATTTGGCTCAAAAACTTTTGAACTTTCTGCAAATATATATTCTTCCAAAGAGGAAAAAGATTCTATTGAATTAAAAAAGAAAAAGGAAGCTGAGCTTGAAAAAAAATCCACAGAAGAATCTACAGAACCTTCTTCAGAACAAGAACAATCTGAAGAGCAAATAAAAGAAGAAAAAGAAATTTAAAATGGGAAAAAAGAAAAAATCAAAAAAGAAAGGCAAGAAACCACATAAGAACAAACCTACAAGCAAAAAATACAGCAAATATACTATTGAAGGAAATTCAGTTAAGAGAGAGAAAATCTGTCCTCGTTGCGGTCCTGGTGTTTTTCTGATGAAAGCAAAAGACAGAGTTTACTGCGGAAAATGTCATTATTCTGAATTTGAGAGAGGAGAAAAATAAATTTTATTAAAATTTTTAATAATAGTTGAAGAATCATAAACCCTGGGAGATTCTTCAAGTCGCCCAAATAGTTGACCTGAAGCTTCTCCTGGGGAAAAAGAGGTGATAATAAATAGAGAACACACTACTATATAAATCTTTCGTTTTTGTTACCTTTTCAAAATGACAATCGGTAATGAATATAAAGTAGTAATTCAAGATACTATTTGAAAGTTTACCTACTTAAAAATTCTTATTAGTAACTACTAACTAATTTTAGTAATCACTTCATTATATTTATAAATATTCAAATACATTCTTTTAATGGTAAAAGAGGAGATAAATGCAAAACAAGAGCAGATACAAACACTGCTGTTTGGAAGAGAAATTGGATGGCAGGATATTATTTATGATTTAATTAACACAGAACAGCTAAATCCATGGGATATTGACATTTCTGTGTTGACTGATAAATATCTGGAAAAAATCTCTGAATTAGAGGAAACTGATTTTTTTGTCTCAAGCAAAGTTCTCTTAGCAGCTTCTTTGTTGCTTCGCATTAAATCTGAAATTCTGCTGAACAAATATATTAAAAGTATTGATGAGATTCTTTTTGGAAAAAAAGAGGAGAAAAAATACTCAATAGAGAGAATTGAACTCGACGAGGAGATTCCTGAATTAATCCCCCGCAGTCCAATACCGAGGTTTAAAAAAGTAACATTAAAAGAATTAATGGAGGCTTTAAGCAAGGCGATTACAACTGAAAACCGCAGAATCAAAAAAGAAATTATAAATAAAAATGCTCTTAGGGAGACAGGCATTTCACTGCCGAAAAAAAAATTCAGCATAAAAAACAAGATAAGGGAAATTTATCAAAACTTATTGCTTCAGTTAAAGGATGAAAAAAAGAAAATTTCCTACACTGAGTTCACAGGAGGGAATAAAGACGAAAAGATGATTTCTTTTTCACCTTTGCTCCATCTTGAAAATCAGCAGAAAATTTGGCTTCATCAGGACATTCATTTTGAAGAAATATACATCTGGCTGAAAAAAATATATTTAAAACACAATCCAGATCCGTTTATAGAACTTAGAGAGGAGATTAAAAAAGAGATTAAAGAAATGGACGATGAACAGAAAAAACAGCTGGAAAAAATAAATAAAGATTTTGAAAACCCTCTCGGAGAAATTTTTTATTAACAAAAAAACTATAAACTTAAATGCTCTGTTAATATATGAAATTTTTTAAGGTTATCGAGAAGACATCTGCAAAATTAAAAGATCCTTTGTCATTCATAGTCCGCGTGGTACTGGTGCTGTCGATTGTTAATTTTATCTATCATCAAAGCTGGCATCTGCTGTTTGTAAATATTCTTCTGTTAGGATTGATTTTGCTTCCATTTTTCATGCAGAGGAACTACAGCATACACATTCCAGGAGAATTTGAATTCATAATCCTTATGTTTATAATAATCAGTTTTTTCCTCGGAGAGATTAGGGGACTTTTCATACAGATATTTTTAGGAGCAGCAATAGGTTTTGTAGGTTATATGTTAATTTTTATTCTATATACAAACAACAAAATAAGAACAAATTATTCTTTTGTTGCACTTTTCTCTTTCAGCTTCGCAGTCACAATAGGAGCAATGATGGAAATTTTAAAATATATTTTAAAATATTTTCTGGGATTTGAATTTAATGTTTCAAATTATTTATTCACAATTCAGAGTCTGACATTAGTAGCATTGGGAGCATTTTTTGTCTCAACTCTCTGCTATGTTTTTATGAAACATAAGAAAATAAAAGCAATGAGATATTTTATAACTAAGTTTGTAAAAAGAAATCCCGCATTATTTGTAAAACAAACAGATTCTCCAGAGGAATTATTAAAACTAATTAGTAAAGGAGAAAATAAAAATTTAGAATTCAAATCAACATTAAGGACAAATCTTCACAACAATGAGATAGACAAGAGAATAGAATACTCCATTTTAAAAACCATCGTCGCATTTTTGAATTCCAACGGAGGAACATTATTGATAGGGGTTTCTGACAAAGGAGAAATTACAGGAATAGAAAAAGATAATTTCCCTGATAATGATAAATTCAATCTTCATTTTGCTAATTTGATAAAGCAGTATATAGGAAAAAAATACCTTCCTTTTCTTAGCTTTGAGATAATACAAGTTGAAGACAGGAACATTATGAAAGTAGAATGTTTGGAAAGCGACAAGCCAGTTTTCTTAAAAATCGACGGAAGAGAAGAATTTTATACCCGTTCAGGTTCAGCAAGCACACCTCTTGAAGGAAGCGAACTCTTGGGATATATTGAACATAAATTTAAAAATAAATAGGGGTTTTCTTTTTTATGAAAATTGGGGTTTTGTTTTCAGGAGGCAAGGATTCAGCTTACTCAGCATATCTAGCGAAGAAAAGAGATCATGAATTATCCTGCTTAATTTCTGTATTTTCAGAAAATCCAGATTCTTATATGTTTCACACACCTTCGATAAAACGCGTAAAAAAGCAGGCAGAAGTTATGGGATTGCCTTTGATTATCCAAAAAACAAAAGGTGAGAAAGAAAAAGAATTAACTGATTTAGAAGAAGTTATAAAAATTGCTGTTGAAAAATATAAAATTGAGGGAATTGTTACAGGTGCTCTGCATTCTATTTATCAGGCGTCAAGAATCGAGAAAATTTGCGACAAATTAGGATTAAAATGCATTAATCCTCTCTGGCATAAAGACGAGATTGAATATTTAAATGAACTGCTCAAAAACAAATTTGAGATAATTATAACTGCTGTTGCAGCTTACCCCTTAGAAGAAACATGGCTGGGGAGAAAAATAGATAAAAATTTTATAAAGGAAGTCAAGGAACTAAATACAAAATACAAAATACATCCTGCAGGTGAAGGCGGGGAATTTGAGACATTTGTTCTGAACTGCCCTCTTTTTCTGAGGGGATTAAAAATAAAATCTTTCAAAGATTTTAAAGAAGGCGAAAACAGCTGGAGGCGAGAGATTAATATTTAATAGTTTTCAATCAAAAATTTTTTACTCTTCCCCAATAATCCATTATATCCCCCTAGTTTCCCGTCGGTTCTTATAACTTTATAACACGGAACTGATTTATCTTTATTTGAAGCTAAAATTTTTGCAACAGCGCGTGGATGAGAATCAAATTTTTCAGCAAGAAATTTGTAAGTTGTTGTCTCTCCTTTTTTCATATTTTTCAAATAAGAAAATATTTGCTGTTTTAATTTAAGCATTTTAAATTTTCAACAAACTCTCGCGTCCTGTTTTCATATCCTTAACCTTAAGCTTTTTCTCTCTGACTTCTTTTTCCCCTATGAAAATCACTCTCTGGAAATCACAAGAGTTTGCATATTCCAACGCCTTTGACGGTTTGCCGTAATACAAAGAGGCAATTTTATTTTGCTGTCGGAGTTTCTGAGATAATTTAACAGCCTCTTTATCTTGGTTTAATGAAATAACAAGATATTTATCTTTTTTAAAATCCAAATCTGCAAGTGTTGAAATTCTCTCCAGTCCAAATGCAATTCCAACTGCCTGGACCTCTCCGGCAGAATAAACACCTCCTCCTGCAATTGTCTCTTTATTTTTTTTATCAGCTGATTTTATCTCAAAAACAGTTCCATTATAATAAGACAGCCCTCTCACCAGCGACGGGGAAAATTTAATATCAATGCTGAAATACCCGCAGTATTTTTTTAGTTCTTCAATTTCTTTGTATGAATTATATTTTTTAAAATAAGATTCTGGTTTTTTGAAAATATCAATTAATTTTCCTGCTCCGAATTTTTTCAAATTCGCGCGAATTTCTTTTTCAGGCAGTTTGTCAATTTTATCAATCTCCCTCATCACCTGCTCTTTGGCTGTTGCAGAAATTTTCTGCTCTTCAAAAATCTCATTTAAAATTTTCCTGCTCCCAACATAAATTACTTTTTTTATTTTTAATTTATTAAAAATTTCATTCGCGAGTGCAAGAATCTCAGCCTCCTCTTTGATAGTCGCTCCGACAACATCTGCATCGCACTGAGTAATCTGCCTAAATCTGTTAGCACCAGCAGGCTCGTCCCTAAAAACTTCTCCAATTTGATATCTTCTATAAGGAAGCTTTTTATTTTTCATCAAACGCTTCAGTTGAAAAGTAAACTCATACCTCAATGCAAGCTCTCTTTTTCTTTTGTCTTGCAATTTGTAAATATCTGAAACAGCCTCGTCGTTTTTATTATCTCCTTTCACAAACTCCTCGTTTTCAATTACTGGAGTTTCAGCTGGCTCAAAACCAAATTTTTCAAAAGTATCCACTATTATTTTTTTAATTTCTGCTCTCTTAACAGCCTCGTCGCCTGTAAAGTCGCGGAAGCCTTTAACAGCATCATTTTTCATTTTAATTTCTAAGGGTGGAAGGAGGGAGTCGAACCCTCGTCTTACGGACCACAACCGCACATTCTACCGTTAAACTACATCCACCATATTTAACTTAATTAAAAAGAATTTATAAGGTTTTTCAGAAAGAAGAGTAACTGTTTATGGATAAATTTGATAGTCATTAACTACACTCTGCAAAAAATCTCTTGCAAAAGGATTTTCCCATCCTTCATTTTGAAGTGCGTGTTGCTCCATTGTCAAATATGTTTTTCTAATTCCATCTTCTTTCCCATCACAAGGCCATTTTATATGCCCTGCTAATTGTAATGCAAAAGACATATCTAAAATAGTTTCATTCATCAAACCATTCCGCAACAATCTTTTTTAAACCTTCTTGTCTTTAATATTTATGAAGAAAAAATACGAACTACTCGCACCAGCAGGAAACTTTCCTATGCTAATCACCGCTGTAAATGCTGGAGCAGATGCTGTCTATTTTGGATTGGAAGAATTTTCAATGCGGGCGTCTGCAAAAAATTTTACATTAAAAGATTTAGATGAAATCACAAAGATATGCGGGCCAAAAAAAGTTAAAAAATATCTGACACTGAACACAATAATTTACGACGATGAAATCCAAAAGATAGAAGAAGTAATTAAAAAAATGAAAGGAAAAATAGATGCTGTAATCTGCTGGGATTTCGCAGTGATTAGTTTATGCAAAAAATACAAAATCCCTTTTTTTATCTCAACACAATCTTCAGTTGCAAATTCAGAGTCAGCAAAATTCTATAAAAAATTAGGAGCAAAAAGAATAATCCTAGCAAGAGAATTAAATTTAAAGCAGATAAAAAAAATTTCAAAAATAATTGATATTGAATGTTTTGCCCACGGAGCAATGTGCGTCGCAGTTTCAGGAAGATGCTTCACTTCTCAGTTTCTCTTCGGTAAATCAGCAAACCGCGGACAATGCATCCACCCCTGCAGAAGGAGCTATATAGTAAAAGACAAGCAGGAAGGATATAAACTTGAAATTGAAAATGACAAAATTTTCTCAGCAAAAGACCTCTGCACTCTTCTGTTTATAGAAGAGCTGAAAAAAGCAGGAATAAAAAGTTTTAAAATAGAAGGAAGAGGAAGAGATGCAAGATATGTTGATAAAGTTGTAAGAATTTACAGAAAAGCCCTCGACAAAAAACTGACAAAAAAAGAAATTGAAGAAGGAATTGAAGAGCTAAAAAAAGTTTACAATAAAGGATTTTCATCAGGATTTTATCTGGGATTACCAACTGCAGATGATTTTTCCGCAATAGAGCATAGTTCTGCAACAGAAAAAAAACATTTCATCGGGAAAGTAACTCATTATTATCCAAATATAAAAGTCGCTACAATAAAATTATCTTCAGATGTAAGTGTCGGAGAAGAGATTGTAGTTATAAGCAGAAAATTTGGATTAAAAAATTCAGTAATTCAGAGAATGGAAATAAACAAAAAATCAGTGCAAACAGCAAAAAAAGGTGATGAGGTTGGAATAGAACTTCCAGTAGTAAGAAAAAATGATGAAGTATATAAAATAAAAATTAAAACTGTAGTGATTTAGTCTGTGTGCATATGACTTTTTTTCCTGTATTGTCTAATAGATAAGCACTCACTTCAACACTGCTTGTATTAGTCATTTCTGAACTTGCTGTTACTAATTTTGTATCTAAAATCTCTATATCTCCTTCTTCATCAACAACTTCAGTTTCCACTCCGTTGCTGAAAACAAGCATTACTCCAGTAATTTCTTCTCCTCCAGCATTTCTTTTCAGAATTACTTCGCAGTTATCAGGTGTTGCTTCAGCAGCACATTCACCAGAAAGGGGCCTAACATCAATTGCTAAACATCTCTGTTGTATGTCTATACTTCCCTCTTGGCTTCCCAAGAGATTTGTTACAACTACCCAGATGATTCCTACAGCGAATAAAGCCAATGCAATCATAATAAGTGTTATTATAACTGCAGACAAACCTTTTTTGTCAGATTGTTTTATCATTGCATTGCTCCCTCTTTTATTTAAAATCAAAATAAGTGCAGATTTATAAATGTTCTTATTTATTAAAATAATCCAGCAGTTTATAGTACTCCTCTCTATCGATAACTTTATCTGTTTCAGAAAATCCCACTCGCTCTGCAAATTTCCAGAATGCATGTGGTTTGTAGCCTTGTTTCTTCAGCGACGCTATTGTCGGTAGTTGTGAATCGTCCCAGCCAGAATATTTTTTTTCTTCGATGTTTTTTCTCATTTTGCTCGACGACAATTCAAAATCCTTAAAATGCCATCTTCCTAAAAAAGCTGTCCATGGAAACCTTTTTCCAAGATTCTTAAAAATCATCTCCTGTCTTTTTGCATTGTCTCTGTGATCCTTTGCCCGTATTACATGAGTAGTCTTCATTTCAATGTCATCAACAGCGACAGCAAAATTCATCAACGGCCAAACCCTGTATTTTTTCTTTTGAAGAGCATGCTCTGTTAAATTTATTCTCGCCAATGGAAAATCTCTCATCGCAGGATTTTTTCCCTTCATAGAAGATTTAAATCTCAAGACAGCCCCTCCTTCTTTAAATCCATTTTTATCGAGCATTCTTCTCCACCTATCTAAATTTTCTTTAATGCTCAATTTTCTGCATGGGCAGTCTTTTTTCTCAGAGACAAATTTTTTAAAACCGTCAGCAGAGCAGGTGCAGACATAAACAGCATTTTTTTTAATTAATTTTTCAGCATATTTATAGTAAACCTCCATTCTCTCTGACTGCACCACAAATTCAGCAGTGTTGTCAAAAAGCCATTTCGCCTCATCTTTAATCATTTTATAAGCAGGAGAGTATATATTTTCAGGATTTGTGTCCTCGATTCTTACATAAAATTTTCCACCGTATTTTTTTACAAAAAGAAAAGATAAACACGCAGTCATAGCATGTCCAACATGCAGGGGTCCTGACGGCGAAGGAGCAATTCTCATAATAACTTTCCCTTTTTTAGCACCAGGAAGTTCAGGCAGACCTTCGCGGACTTTCCTCTCACTAATCTCACCCTCTAATTCTTCAAATTCTCTTTTCTGCTCCTCCAAAGAAAGTTTGTTTACATTTGCAACAATTTTAGAAATTTCTTTAATGTATTTTTTAACATCTTCTTTTTTCAGCCCTTCATGAAACAGCGAGGATATCACACTCCCTGGGTTTGCTTTTCCGTCGTGTGCAACTGCATTTTTCAGGGCATATGCGCGGGTTTTTTTTTCTAACTCTTTTTTATTCATAAAACAAAAAAGAAAGAGGGATTAATAAATTTGTTGTCCTAATCTAATCTTCTTCTTTATCGGGTATTTCGGGGACTTGTATCTGTGCGATTCTTAATCCTAAATTATGTCCTTGGGAATAATCTCTTTTAGGTTTTTCAATCTTAACCGGTTTATCAGGAGTTCCAACTATTTTGACATATCTAACAACATCATCTACCAAACATTTTGGATAAAATACCCCTTCTACTCCTTTATACTTTTCAATTAAAGGAAGATCTGCCCAACTATTTCTTCCTGGAAAATTAGGAACTCTAGTTTCTGAAGAATGTTCTTGTATTGTTGCCTTAACATCATCTTCAATGATAAATCCAAAATCCCTGTATGCATATTCTTGTCCTTCATCTCTTTCATGAATTAGAAAATATTCACAAGCAGGTTTCATCGATAGATCTTCTAACCCTTTTTTATTTGCAGTAAAAATATTTTTATCGAGATTAAACATCCTATTGAATTTAATCTCCCCTTTGCTTGTCTTTATTTCATTTTCTAAGAATATCCACGATTTACCCTCTTCATTATCAGCATCAATATTTGTACACCTAAAATCTTTTACTTTATAACCTTCATATCCTAGACGTCTAACTAAATAGCCAGTCCAAAATTCATTAGGTAATCTTCGTATATGTGAATCTTCCATGACATTTTCTCAACTTTCATATTATTTAAACTTTTCCATTTGTAATCACTGAAGAGTTATGATACAAAAGATTTATAAAAAGAGATAAAGTGAATTTTGTATGGAGAATAATGATGAATATATTAATTTAGATAGAAAATCTGAAGAGCCAATAATAAAATATCAAGAAAGACTTAATCAATATTGTGCAGGAATTATAGGGCTAATTGAATCTTATGGAAAAGAAGCAAATATTCAGAGGTTTAGAGAACTCTTACCCTTGACAAGAGAATTACTTGAAGGAGAAAATTCTGAAGCTGTAGAAAAAGTGGTTAGATTGATCAAAAAATTAAGGGAAGAAATAAAGTGGTATGATGCTCGTTATGGACCAATACTTGGGGGAACAAATCTCAAAGAAAAGAAAAAGAATTTAGATTCCTTGCTTTCTTAATCCTTTTCCATGATGTTTAGTAGATTCTGTTTCGCTTATATGTAAATGACAATTCTCTTTGTACTTAGGATCATTTGCTATAATTCTATCATAAAAAGCATATGCTAAATCTACATCCTTTTTACTATTCGGAAGAGAATATTTATTGGTTCCATCTTCAATTGTAAAAGAAGTTTCATGTTTATAGTTCATTCCTTTTAATTGATTACCAAAGATTTCATTAGTCTTGTTAGCTGTTTCTACAGCATCTATAACATTATTATTATGGGCTCTTTCTATCAATTTAATTTTACCTCTTATATCTGCAGTATTCAGTAAATCTATTTCTAATTTACTTAATCTTCTTTTTCTTTTAGATATAAATATCAAAATCCCTCCAATAACCAAAACCAATCCTAATACAGAACTCACACCTCTTCCAATTGATTCAGCAACGACAAAACCAGTAATTGATGATAAGGAGTTTAAAAAAAAGAGATCCCCCCAATAATCCTCAAACCTCTTTTTCGCATATTAATTAATAATCAAAAGTATTTTTAATTATTTGGGTTTATTCAGATTCTCTATAGAATTTATTTTTTTAATATCTCAATGATGCTGCTTTTTCCTACCCCTTCTGCTCCGGTTATAAAAAATGTTTTCACCATCATTTCATCCCCCAATAACTTTTTCCAATCTTTTTAAAAAGTTTATATCACTTTTAATTTCTTTGATATACTCCTTAAATCTCTTTTTCTCAACTCTTGTATGGAGAATAACTCTCGAGAAAAAAGTAATGTCGGAAAAAAGTCTCCTTACAACATAATACTCCAGTGCTTTCTTATCAATTTTGTGTTTTCTATGAGAAATATATTCTTTCCAAAAAGTATTATTCATCTTCAGACCCTTCAAAAAGAACATTAAATCTTTTTCAGGTAATGCTAATTCTAATCCATCCCAATCAAGAAGGAATATTCTATCATCACCTTTCATTAAATTTCCCCAATGTAAATCATTATGAGAAATAATGTAATTCTTTCTTTTTTTATGAATATACTTCACCCTTTTTTCAAGAAAACTGATCCCTTTCAAGAAAATACCTTCATTCCCCAAAATTACTTTTTTTAAGACTCCACAATTACTATCCTTATGGAATCTTCCTTTTTTCAATTCTTTTATTGATTTCAGAATCCTTTTTTCCCATTCCAAATCTATCTTTTCATTTTTTATCTTTGGGAAATGTTTCTTATTAATAAGATGAAGATTAGCCAAAATCCTTCCAAGTTTTTTATAATCTTCCTTAGAAAGCTTTCTTAAATTTCTTCCATTGATATAGTTATACAAAACAACAGGATGCCCTTTAAATTTTGAAATAACATTTCTATGTTTATTCTTAACTGGTAGAGGGGCATTTTGAAATCCAAACCTCTTATTGATACAGAAAAGAAAATCCATAGTAATCTTTATCTTTCGGATACTTGCATAAGCAATAGGAAATTTGTTATACACTTTACAATAATATTTTTTGTTTCTCGTTTTAATAATATAAGACGCTCCATCCTCCCCTATTGGAAAATAATCAATTTCCTTAACCTTAATCAAGTAATGTCTCTCAAGAAATTTTTTTACCTTCTCACTGTAAATTCCTTCTATTTTCATCCTCTTTTCTCCTCTAATTTATTAATAAATTTAATTAAAAAGGGAAAATTCTTTTTCATTAATTGTTGGTCCCATTTATTTTGTTTTATTTCAAGTAAAATTTCGACAACTTTCTTCCTCTCTTTTGGAGAGTTTTTCAATACTCTGTTATATCTAAAATTATGCTTCCCTTTTTCTTTTTGATTCAGATAATGACATATATTCAAAAGAGATTTTATAAGATATTGCGTACATTTAAAGTCTCCTTGTTCAATTAAAGGCAAATGTCTCTTTTTTATTAAATCTATATTTAGTCTAATAGCCTCATCAAAACTTATTTTCTCAAGCTTAAAATTTTCCCTCGAGTATTTTATTCCAGCAATATGTTTCCAATGTTCAAAATCTAATAATAGCAAACTAGGAGGAATCACTTTTGCAAGTCTACTTCTAACCCTCCCCCCATTTAATTCATTTAAATACAAATAGTTTAATTTAAAATCTTTATACTTTGGTGCATATTTTTCTAGAAGATTTTTAATTGTATCACAATCTTTTTCATCTGCAGTATTATTTACTATTCCAATGCTATCTATATCACTTAATTCAGGATTAAATTCTTCAGTTAACACAGTCCCCCACAGATAAACAGATAGCAATCCTTTATTCTTGTATTTAGAATAAATCTTAAGCAAAGCGGACTCAATAACCTTCATTTCTTTATTATCTATCTTCATTTCATCTCTTTCTTTAATCCATATTTCTTTAGAAGATATTTGAATTTATAATTCTTTTTTATTTCTCCTAAATTGCCATCTGCAACTATTTTTCCTCTTTCAAAATAATAAATATAATCAAATTTGTTTAAAAGATGGAGTCTATGAATCGAAGAGATTATTGTCTTATTTTTAAAATTTTTAAAAATATTTTCGTGTATTTTAGTTTCATTCAAACTATCCACACTGCTTGTTGGCTCATCTAATAGGACAATACTGCTGTTTTTCGCCGCGAGTAATCCTCGTGCAAGAGCGAGCCGCTGTTTTTCTCCTCCACTCAGGGAAACTCCTTTTTCTAAAACATTTGTTTCAAGCCCTTTATCCAGACGCTCAACAACTTTCTTAAACTGTGCCATTGAAATAACTTTTTCAACTTCTTCTTTTCTCACAGGCAAATCCATAGCAATATTATACTTTATTGTATTATTAAAAATCTCAGGGTCTTGAGGTATCAGAGTAACTTCTTTTTTCAATTTTTCAAATCCTTTTTTTATCTCTTCTCCATCACAATAAATTTTTCCGCTTTGAGGAGGATATAATCCTCTCATAATTGCAAGAACTGTGCTCTTTCCAGAACCACTCTCTCCAACTAAGGCAATTTTCTGCCCTCTCTTAAATTTAACATTAATATTTTCAAGATGATTTTTTTTCCATTCTTCATCATAAGTAAAATTCATATTTTTTATTTCAATCTTTTCCCATTCATAAGGTAATCTTCCATTGAGCCTTCCTTTAATTTCCTCAAATGCCTCATCAATTGGGTAAGCCCCTTCAATTCTTGCACTAGTTTTTACAATATCTCCATACAACTCTCCAAACTGAAAAAATGCGTCCCCTACTCTTTCAAGATAGCTATAAAGAATGTAAAGTGTTCCGATTAAAATAATTCCTGTAGCATAATAATCTGAATATGCTTTATATACTAAGACTAAAATAGCCATAGAAGTTATTGCAATCATACCAAAAGCCCACTTAAATTCATCAATTATAACAACTTTTTTATGAATAGGATAACTTGCTATTAATCTTGAATCAATTTCTTTAGATACTGTTTTTTTCAGGCGAAGGGTGATGACAGTAATAATATTACTTAAATAATCAAAAACCGAAGCACCAAGTTTATTACTAAATTTATTCAACTGAAGATAATACTTTCTTAATTTTTTATCCACTTTCATAACACATATGAGGATAAGTGAAGAAAAAATCAAAGCAAATATTCCTATCTTAATATCTATAAAGAATAATATTATCAAAGATACAAAAATTCTTATTGCAATATAAATTAGTCTATATGTATACTGCTGGGAGAAACGATCTAAAGAGTTTCTTCCTCTATTTATTTTGTCAATAGTGTCTCCTGAGTGATTGTCTTTGTGCCATTTAACTGGAAGCTCCAAAATTCTTGATATTTTATTATTAGTATAATTTCTGTGAACCTGAAAACCAGTTATCTGCTCTAAGATTCTTGCTGGTCCGTGAAATATCCAAAAAACCAGTTCGATTCCTAGTAATAAAAATATTAAAAAAATTAATTTTTGAAATTCTTGAAAAGAAGTAATAGACTGTTGGATAGAATTAAAGATCGAGCCTATTACAAGAGGAGCCATTAAACCAATTGTCCCTGAAATTAAAAATAAAAACATATAAAGTAAGAAAATCTTTCTCCGACTACCTAAAAATTCCCATTCTGTTTTCAAAACATTAATTATCGGGTTCTTTCTTCTTTGTTTATTTTCTTCTTTTTCTTGCATTTTAAATAATTGATATAAATTTAATTGAATATAATGAGAAAAGTCATGAACACCTCTTATAACAATTAAAGTCGAAACTGGTAACCAGCGCATTATTTTACATAATCTGAAAATAAAACAGACTATTAACTGCCATCTATAATTTAATAAATCCCCCTTTTTAAATTTTTTTAAATAATTGGTTATATTTATATAATAGAAAACCCTGTAAATATCATGGAAAAAAGAATTGTTATGGGCGATTCAGTTATGAATAATTATTTAAAAAAGAAGAATATTAATGAAAAAGTTGAAGAAATAATTGAAGAAGAATCAGATGAAGAGTATTAATAAATTTATTCAAATCTATTTACATCAAGTTTTCTCTCCAACACTTCAATTCTCTGCTGTAAATGATAAAGCTGATTTGACAAATTCTCTAGTTGCTCTGTCATGTCTGTCAATCTTTTTGCAAGTTTCCTCCTTCTCTCCTCACTGCTTTCAGAATCTCCTGAAAAACCTTTCTGCTCAGGGGAAGTGTCAAAAAAACCAAAACCCCCTGCAGATGAATTTTCTGTCTTAACATCTTCTTTAATTCTCTGGGTCCTCTCCTGCTGTCGTCTGTATCTCTCACCTAAATCAACAACATCTTTTTTTCTACCAAATAATTTCATAAGAGAATGAATCTTTTTATTTATTTAAATTTAACTATAGGAACATTTTTTAAACAAATAATTCTTATAAATGATTAAAAGATGGTAGCTACTATTGAACAAATAATTGGGAAAATAAATCCAAAGCTTTATGCAGAAAATTCAAAAGAATTGCTTAAAGAATTTAAATTAAAGGAGAAAATCCCAGCAGAAAAAATAAAACCAAAAAATCTTAGTCAGCACACCCTCACTTACGACTCTTCATCTGAAACTCTTGAGCCGATTTATTTCTGGATAATGGATTTTATGATAAATGATTTAGGTTTCGAAACTGAAAAACTCGTCGATAATTTTTCTTCAACTCCTGGCTCAGGACACTTTGCAGAGCTCGGACAGAGAGCGACAATAATGCAGCAACAGGGAACAAAAATTCTCGCAGATATTAATACTGTTCTAAGAAGTGTGCTAAATATAATTTACGATTTGAAAGAATTCAAAATACGCCTGCAATCCTATGATGATTTAAAATCTTCTGATAAAAATATTAGTGAAGCTGCCCGACTTTCTCTGAAACAAATCTGGATGGATAAAGTAGACATTCAAAAAGGAAACTCCAGCATCAAGGCAATGGGGCTCGGGCAGGCAGGGTTTGTAACTTTAATCGACGCATTTCTCGCTGTTAAAGATGAAAAAGAAGCAGACAAACTCGATTTGAATGAAAGAATAAAAAGAATAATAAAACCAAGAATTCAGGAATTTAACATATGGGTTGAGCAGTCAGAAAAAGAACTGAAAAAAAGATATGAACTTGAAAAAAATTATTTGAGAAGCCAAGTGAATAGTTTGAAATTATATTCAAGATGGGCAAAACCTTATTTGAAAACAGCTCAGCAACTGGAGATGAAAGAAGGGGGCAGAAACCCTGCACTTGTAAAAACATTTAATACGATTCTTTTGGAATTAACACTCCTAGGAAAAACAGAAGTAAAACCGCCTCCTGAGCACTCTGAAATAAAATCAAAAAGAAAATACTACTCTTGCGTCATCGTTGATTTTGTGTTCAGGGGAATTCCTCAGAGAGTAAATCAGCAGTCCCACTACGCATTCGGAGGGAGAGCAGATGTAACAATAAAAGGCTATGCACTAAACAGCGATGAGATAAAACAGCTTTACAGAGAATTAGACAACTCAGATTTAGAAGATGTTTTAAAATTAATTGAGGGTGCAACAACAGAAAGTCTAGGTGCACTTCAAAAAGAAATAAATTTCTTCCTTGAAGATAAAGAAGAAGAAAGAAAAAAGCAAAAAGAAAAATCAAGCGACACTTCTAATCCTTTTCTCGCATTAATAGGACATTATGATAAAAAAGAAAACAAAGAGGAAAAAAAAGAAGAGAAGAAAGAAGAGAAAGTAAAACCAGACAACTGGGTTGAACTAAATATTTTAAGAAAAGTAGCTGCAGATGATGCTATAGAAAAGACTTTCACAGTATTCAATGTTTATAAAAAAGTTCACGGCATGGCGAACTTTGACAAATATTAAATTACTTTTTGCCTGCAAGAAACAACAAACATCCTGCTAGTATAAATAAAATACCAGAAAAACTGCTTCCTGCTCCTATTTTATCCACAATAAAAAAACCAGTCACCCCTTTATAGAATAGAAAAATAGTAAGAGCCCCTTTTAAAATAAAAGAAACACCAAGAATTTTCATCCATCTTTTCATTTTTACATTAAGGAAATTTGTTTTATAAACTTATCAAAAATCTTATATAATTTAAAAACTATGTAAATCTATGCCCAAAAAGAAAAAAGAAGAAGAGGAAGAGTCAGAAGAAGATTTAGAAGAATTACTAAAAGAATTAGATTCAAACATCGACGAAAACAGATTTATTGAAATTCTTAATTTAAGCAAAAAATCAACTGCTCCTGTGCTGGAGGAAATTACCGGTGCTCAAGCTCCCTCGCCTGTTTTTTTCAGAACAAAAGGAGAAGCAGAAGAAGAAAGAGATGAAATTTCCTATGAGCCAAAAGGATATAATGCAGGAGAAGAAAGAAAATATGAAGTTAATGGTATTGCTACTACACAGCAGGAAGTGAGGAGGATTGATTTTCAGACAGTCGGAACAGACATAAGAAATCCTCATCTGACAGAAATTTCCCCGTCGCAACAGTGGTTTCAGAAAACAAAAAGTTCTGATGATTATCAGGCGAATATAAAACCAGAAAGAATCAGCGAGGCAAAACCTTTTGACAAACCCGCATCAGAATCTGACAGACTCAGCGAGGCAAAGCATAAAAAATACGAAGTGAGATAATTCAATAAATATATAAATAAATTTATCCTGTAAAAAATGAGGTGAAAATGGATTATAAAATAATTGATTATCAGGGAGGATATTCTTCTTTAGATCCTGAAAAAAGCTACGGAAGTGTGTTTGTTAATTATCATACTGCTGCGAAAAAATTAGGAATGAGCACTGACCCTCGGACAGCAAATGTATTAAAGGAAGTTTCAGAACACTTATCTTCTGGGGTGCAGACAATTGAAATGTCTCCTATTTCTCCTGATGTTTTTGAATCAATCCCAAAACAGCATTTAAAGGAAGTAAAAGAACTTGCTAAATTAACAGGTGCTGATATTACTCTTCACGCTCCGATTGTTGAAGCATCAGGTGTCACAGAGCAGGGATGGAGTGAAATGAACAGAGCCCGTGCAGAAAAGCAGATGGAATTTGCAGTAAAAAGAGCTCATGAAATAAACCCTGAAAAAAGCTCTCCTGTCACGTTCCACTCTTCAGCAGGAATTCCAGGAACAGAATACAAGATTGTCGACGGAAAATTCGCTCCGCAAAAATTAATTGTAATCAACAGGGAAACAGGAAAAATGGCTCCTCTTGAAGAGGAAAAAAAATACTATCCTGATATGAGAAGGTTAAAAGAAGGTATTACAAGAGAAGAAAAAGAGAAATATTATCTCGGAGAAATATCAGAAGAAAAAATTTTTGAAAAAGTTCCTCTTGAAACAGGAAAAATAATCACTCCTGAAAAAAGAGCTGAAATTTTAAATTCAACTGAATGGGACAATTCTATAAGCCAGCTTATTTTTAACAAAGAGAGAGCAGATGAAATTCTTACACAAAATCAGGTTCAGATACAGCATTTAATAAAAGACATGGATAAAATAAATCCTGAAAATTTAAAACCAACACAGAAACAAGCATGGCTTCACCTTCAGACAGCCCAATCTTATCTTGAGGATACTTATCAGCACGCAGGAGCACTTTTCAGCAAAGCATATGAATATGGTTCTGAAGAGCAGAAAAAACATCTGAGAAAGATTTCAGAAAGATTTCAGAAAAATCTTGAAAAAAATCCTTCAGTTACAAATCAGTCAGAGGCAATTCACATGCTTCTTGTTGATTTAAAGGAGCAGAACATATCTCCGAAAATGTGGGTTCCTATTGAGCAGTTTGCAGTTGAAAAATCTTCAGAAACTTTTGCAAATATTGCATTAAAATCTTACAAGGAATTCAAAAACGAGGCTCCGATAATAAGCATTGAAAATCCTCCTGCTGGCGGAGGGCTGAGCACAGGAGAGGACTTAAGAAAATTAGTTGAAGAATCAAGAAGAAAATTCATAGAAAAAGCCCGCACCGAGGGTATTTCAGAATCAGAAGCAAAAAAACAGGCAGAAAAATTAATTGGTGTGACTTGGGATGTCGGGCATATAAATATGATGAGGGGTATGGGATTTGAAGAAAAAGATATTATAAAAGAATCAGAAAAAATTGCTCCTTTTTTAAAGCATGTTCATCTTTCTGACAACTTCGGACTTCAACACACAGAACTGCCCATGGGTATGGGAAATGTTCCAATAAAAGAAATTATGGAGAAGCTCGGTGAAAAAGGATTTGAAGCAAAAAAAATTATTGAGGCAGGAAACTGGTGGCAGCCTTTTTCTCCAGGCGGAAAACAAGGCTCCCCATTTAAATCTACACTGCTAGCAATGGGTTCTCCGATTTATTCAATGGAAATGACTCCTTACTGGAATCAGTCAATAGGACTTCAGCAAGGATATTTCGGAGGCTACGGCATGATGCTTCCTCAAAAAAATTATCAGATGTTTGGAGCAGGCTTCTCACAGCTTCCAGCAGAACTCGGGGGACAAATTCAAGGAGGGGGAAGTCGTATGGGCGGAACTCCAATGGAGTAATTTTTTATAAAATTAAAAACTTTTAAAAACAGATAATTCCTATTGTTGTCATAAAAGATGGTGAAAAAAAAGAATTCTAAAAAAAAGGAGAAGGGAAAATTTTCCAAAAAGAAATCAAAAATTAATCCGAAAAACTTTCCGACTCTTAATCTAAAAAAAGAATCAGAAATTTCCCTTGACTTTGCCACTAAAACTTATAAAAAATTTGACAAAATAATAAAATCAGTAATTCTCTTTGGTTCAGTCGCAAAGCAGACTTCTGTGGAGGGTTCTGACATAGACATAATTATAATTATCGACGATGTTTCAATAAGATGGAATCAGGAGTTAATCGCGTGGTATAGAGAGGAGCTTGACAAACTGCTGAAAAAAAATCCATATAACAAAAGCATCCATATAAACACCATAAAATTAAGCACTTGGTGGGAAGATTTAATCAGAGGCGATCCTGTTGTAATAAATATCCTAAGGTATGGAGAATCAATAATTGACTTTGCAGGATTTTTCACTCCGTTAAAATATCTCTTGATTAATGGAAAAATAAAAGCAACACCAGAATCAATTTACAACTGTCTTCAGAGAGCTCCACAGCATATTATTAGAAGCAAAATTTCAGAACTGAATGCGATTGAGGGATTATACTGGGCCATGGTTGACGCATCCCATGCTGCACTGATTTCTGCAAATGTCCTGCCTCCGTCGCCAGAACACATTCCAGTTGACTTAAAAGAGCATTTTGTAAACACTGGAAAATTAAAAATGAAATATGTTATATGGTACAGAGATTTGCTTGTTCTTCATAAGGACATAGTTCACGGAAAAATAAAAAACTTAAAAGGTGCTGAAATTGACATCTGGCAGGAAAGAACAGAAGAATTCCTAGAAGTTATGGCTAAACTTGTAAAAGATTTAATTGAAACTAGTTAGTTTCTTTTTTAGAATATTTCTCACAAATTTTTTCACATGCTTCTGATAAGTCAGAATAATAATTTGATTTTGCTGCCCTGACTCCTAAAGCCCTCTCATAAGCCTCTATGAGAATTCCTTTTAGTTTTAAAGCATCTTTTTCCTCTTCTGTTAATTTGCTTAAATCTACTCTTCCATTTTCAACATATTTTCCTATTATTTTATCTTCAGAATAATCTTTTAGTTTATCTGGAACTTTAACATTTTCAGCACCGACAGATTTTGCTGCTTCTTCTAATTCACTTAATTTAGCCATTGACTGAACTTCACCAAGTTGCTGCTTTAACCTAGCAACAACATCATAATTAGAAGTATATTGTGGCTCTTCTGCAATTCCCATAGACTTTCTTTGTTTCTGCCTCTCATCATAAATTTCTGCTCTTAATTTATTAGCATAGTCCCCTTTCAAAGCATCAGCATATGTCTGCTCTCCACCAGACAACCCCAACTGCCCATATAAAAAAGGATTTTGTTTAACTGCATTTCCTCCGACTACGTTTTGGAGTAATTCATACTCAAGAGTATTCTTAACAATTTTAGCTCTTTGCTCTTCAGGTGATAATTCTTTTTCTGTCATGAAATTTCTTATACTTTAAACTATTTAAATCTTTCTCTTGTTACTACTTAATAGTAAAGTTTATAAATTACATTTTTATTAAAAAAGATATCACTAAAAAGTAATTAATTTAAAATAAAATGTCAATAAGTTATAGAGAATTAACTGAAGAATGCAAAATGAGTCCAAACATAGCTGGCTACGGAAGAGAGTTTGAAAAAGCATTACTTGAAAAAGATTTTCCAACTGCAAGTTTTCTTTTAAGGATAATTAATCAAAAAACAGGAAAAAATGGGGATGGACATAAACTCCCTTCAAATAGAATTCTTAATTCTGCTTTAGAAAATCTTGATTATTTTGAAAATAAAAAAATATTTTAAAATGATAAATTTAATCTTGGGATTATAGGAATTACCTAAATTTTTATTTTGAAAGATTTTTTTCTATAATTTTCGTCCTGCACGGAAGTTTTGATTTTACCTGCTTCAAAACTTTTCTCACAAAAGAAACAGTTTTTTGTGTTGGAACAGCTACGATAAAAATTTCTGAGCCCGGCTTAACTATTGCTGCTTTCCCAACGCATTTTCCAAAAGACAACTGCATTCCTGTCTGCATTCTGTCAGCACCAGCACCAGTAAGCATTTTATTCTCTCTCTGAATATGATGGGGAAAAGGGACAACTCTAAACATATAATTTCCAGTAAGTTCCTTGTCAGTTTTTTTATTGATGTATTGTCTGCATGCTTCGAGAGCATTGTGCCTTATCTGGCAGTTTTCATCAGAAACCATAGTAAGAACATAGGGAAGTTTTCCCACTTTAAACAAATCGTCCCTGCCCATAACAAACTTCACAATCTTTTGCGGAGGTACTGTCTTAATATATGACTTTTGCTTTTTTTTGCTTACTCGAGTATACGGAACAACTTTCTTTTTAGAATATGCAGATGCTTTTCTCAATGCCATTTTATATTTTTATCTCCACATTGGTTGTAACCGCCTGTCCTGGAAGTCCTTTTTCAAAAATAGCTCTCACTACACCTTTATTTCCGTGAGCAGATGCAATTTTCCCTTTAATGATTTTTCCAGCAGGACTTTTCCATTCCACTTCTTTCCCGACATATTTTTCAGCATCCTTTCTCATCGCTGTTTTTGGAATCTCAATTAAAAAATGTCTTTCATGAATAGTATGTCTGCCTCGTCTGAATTGAACAATTTTTCCAGTAACCATGTTATTTATCAAGAAAATTAGTTTAAAAAACTTGCTAATTAATTAAACATTACAAAATAATTTCATACTCTCCAATTTCTTTTTTCAGCAGTTCAAAAACCTTTGGATTAATCTCAACTTCCTTTGCCTCTTTCTGCTTTGCAACAGCGTCGGAAACTTCATTCATATCAGACTCTTGAATCCTGTCGGTTAATTTTTTAACTGCATTGTTCCTGAATAAAAATACAGCCCCACCGCAAATCATCAGTTCTGCAAATGCATCATTATTCTTTTCTTTATATTTCAATCTCATTCTTCCTTTTTCCAATGAAACTAAATCACACCGTTGGGAGTAATCAATCAAATCATTTATTAAAATCACAGCATCCTTTCGGGCTTCATTAATTTTATGGGAGTTTGATTTTCCTTTTTTAAACTCAGCTCTCGCGTTTATAATACTTCTCAAAATCCTAAGATGTTGCTGTGTGAATTTTCCTTTTTTCACAAAATCCTTTTCAAATTCCTGAAGAATCTTTTCCTGAGTTTTGCTTCCAACAATTGATTTCAGCAAATCAAAAATATCCTTGTAAATCTGCTCTATCGTTCTCTCATTGTATCTTTTCTCTATCTGGCTCCTCAGTTCTTTTAGTCTTTTAACATATGTTTCAGAGTCGCTGATTAATTTATCAATCTCAGCACCTTTTATAGTGTATTTTGAATCATGTTCATAATCCTTAAAATTTTTAACTGCCTGCTCTAAAACTTTAATCTCTGATTTTTTCAGCATTTTTTCCTTTTCAACAAAGATTTGATTCATAATTTTCGGAGTCTCTTTATGCGTCGGTGGAGGAGAGCCATTCAGCATAATAAGCGCCTGCGAGGGGGTTAAAACTCCGTAATAAATATCTATCATTGCATCAATTAATCTTCTTTGAGCCATCTCTTTTGTTTTGTCTGCTGATTTCATAAACATATCAATTGCTTCAGGACTGGGTTTTAATTTTCCCATTTTCAGCAGAGATTTCCATGGAGTAAATGTTCCTCTGTCGTGCAGTGGAATTCCGTCGCGGATAAAAGTAAACATAATTGGATTTGCGTCCTTGACACTCTCCCAGAAATCAGTAAGAAGATAAACTTGCGGAGAAAGTTTGTTTTTAACACCAGCAAGAGCTTCAGCTTCACTAACATACTGATAAACAAAACTTCTCAATCTCTCTTTTAATTCCAGTCTCGGCATTCTTTTAACATCAGTATCATCAATTATAACTGCGACATCAACATCAGAAGTTTTCACAGCCTCGCCTCTGACTAAACTGCCTGCAATAATATAACTAACAACATATTTTTCAAATTTTTGCAGAATTAATGACTTATGAATTTCAGCAACCCTAAGAGCACCTAAAAACCCTTTATCATAAATAGGGAAAGAAAGTGCAATTCCCCTCGCAAATTCAAATTTGCTGTCCAGACAGGCTTCAAAAACATCAACAGGTGTTTTCAGGTAAATCCAAACATCCTGCTTCTCCTTGTCAATAAAACCCACAATCTCTTTTCTTATCTTAGAAATATTCTTAAACTGCTCTTCAGGTATAATGACATTAACATGCATTTTCTTTGATAATTTCTTCATATCTTCTGATTCAGCAACACTTTCTCCAATCTCTTCTTTAACAAATTCTTTGACAACCTGTGGAGGTATAATTCCAACTGCTTGTATAAAAGGATATTTTTTTACAATAAAATTCTTTAATTTCTCAAGTTCTTTTTTCTTTTTATCCATCTCTTTCTGCATTTCTCCAGTATCTTCTGGAATTACTGGTTTTTTCGGGGAATACTGATTATTAAGATTCATTTCAGGAATATCATTTTCTTTGGAGTTCATGTTGAAAAAAGATAGGCATAACTTATAAATCTTACTACTCAATACTTACGACAAAATTAAATATGCGCGGACCGGGACTCGAACCCGGGTCTCCTGATTTTTGCGACGACATCGTGGCAATCAGAAATTCTAACCACTAAACTATCCACGCATGATTTCAATTAGAAAAAGAAGTTTAAAAAATTAATTAATTACATTCCAAGAAATTTAAAAAGTTCATAAATTAAAAATACAGGCCACACAATTGCTTTCAAAAACCCCAAAACACCTGTCCAAAAACCACTTGCTATTGAAATGTTGTAAATCAATGCACCAATAAAACCAAGTCCGTAAATCGCGCCTCCGCAAGAATTGCAACTTATCTTTTTTGCCATTTTACCTCCTTTTATTTAAAATGGTCCTGCGAGGAATCGAACCTCGGTCTGCTCGGTTTTTATCCGAAGAGAAAAAACCCCGAAGAGTGTAAACGAGCTGTCTTAGCCGTTGGACTACAGGACCTTTAATTATAATATTTTTTAGTTTTTTAAAGTTTTATTTAATAAGGAAATCTTATAAATATTAAAATTCTCTTATTTTATGAACGAAAAATTAAGACCACTCGACAAAAATTCAGGCAAAAATTTTATCCTCCTTATTTCAATCATAACTTTCTTTGTGTTCGTAATCTCTTTCACAGCATTTTACACTAAAGAAAATTTCAGCTCTGTCTGTGGATGCAAGCTGCCAATTTGGGTGATAATCATTTCAATTTCTTCTTTCGGGATGTTCGCAGGTTCATTAATATACTACCTGCTGAATAAAAATCTCTTTGAGGAAAAAAAGGACATTAAAAACTCAATCAGCAAAATCCTGAATTTTCTAGGAGAAGATGAAAAAAAAGTTTTGGAATTTATAATAAATAATTTTGGAGAAGTTCATCAAAGCAAGATATCAAAAGAATTAAAAATAAATAAGGTCAGACTTTCAAGAACAATCAACCGCTTGGAAAAAAAGCAAATAATTAAAAAAGAAAAAAAGGGGATGACAAATCTTATTATTTTAGAAAGAGGATTAAAAGAAATTTTTGAATAGTTTCATATTATGAAACTAATATTTATAAAGTGTTTCAGATACAAAAAAATATGGAATTAAAAAATACAAAAAGGTTTTTCGTCGCGTCGTTGCTTTTAATCATATTGGTAAATTTCACTGCGAGTGCTTCTGCACTAAACAGTGAAGAAAAAAATGTTTATTTTTTCTGGGGAATTGGATGCTCTCATTGCGAGAATGTTAAAAATTCAGGAATATTGGAAGAAGTTGATGAGATAAAAAATGTAAATGTTTATCAGCTGGAAGTTTACTACAATCAGGAGAATAGAAATAAATACATTCAATTTGCCGACGAATTTGGAATCGGACAGTATCAAAGAGGTATCCCGTTTTTGGTAATTGAATGTGAAAAAGGATATTCTTATTTTATCGGCGACACCCCAATAATTAATAATCTAAAAAATTCTATAATTGTCTGCGAGCCGATGAAAGAAATCTCAGCGAGTGTTTCCTCTGACAGCCTGCATTCTCAAAAACTAACCTTAGGAAGCATTATCGTAGCTGCTGTTGTTGATTCTATAAACCCCTGCGCCTTTGGTGTTCTAATTTTTTTGCTTGCAACAATGCTGTCAATAGCATCTCCAAAAAGAGCCCTGAAATACGGACTGCTCTATACATTCATAATTTTTATTGTTTATTTTTCAGTAGGATTAGGAATAATGGAGATTATAACTACTTTTTCAGAGGTTATGTATTATGTAATTATCGTCGCTGGGATTATAATTTTCATCGGCGGGTTAATTGAAATAAAAGATTTTTTCTGGTATGGAAAAGGTGTTTCATTAAAAATCCCTGAAAGTGCAAAACAATATCTTGAAAAAATGGGCAAGAGAGGAACCTTAAGCGCAATAATTTTGCTGGGTATTGTCGTCGCACTTGTTGAACTGCCGTGCACAGGGGGAATTTATCTAGCAATTTTAAGCTTAATGCACATCAATAAAACATCTGGAATATCTTATCTTTTGCTGTATAATTTAATCTTCATTCTGCCGTTGGTGATTATTGTTTTGTTTGCTTATTACGGAACAAAAACCGGAAAAATAACCATCTGGATAGAAAGGAAAAAAAGATGGATGAGGCTGACAGCAGGAATTGTAATGATAGGGTTAGCTTTATATTTGCTAAATTCTGTATATAATTGGGTGTAAAATGTCATTTCTTTCAAACCTCTTCAGCGGAAACACTTTGTATTATTCAGGATGCCTGACAAAATTCGTAGCAAAAGATTTAGAAGAGAATTATAAAAAAATTCTAAGTAAAATTGGAATTGATTTTATTATGCTGAAAGATTTGGAATTCTGCTGCGGGAACCCTGTTTTAAATGCAGGACACAAAAAAGAAGCAGAAGAGCTCGCTGAAAAAAATTTCAAATTATTCAAAGAAAGAGGAATCAAAAAAATAATAACTTCCTGCCCTGCCTGTTTTCATATGTTTAATAAGAATTATCTTAAATTAATTAATGGGTGGGACATAAAAACAGAACACATCACAAAAACAATTGCCGACGCGGTTAAAAAAGAAAAAATAAGTCCTAAAAAATTAAATCTAGACGTAACTTACCACGACCCCTGTCATTTAGGCAGATATTCAAATATTTACAGTGAGCCGAGAGAAATAATAAAAAAATCAGGAAATCTCAAAGAAATGAAACTGACAAAAAATTATTCTTTTTGTTGTGGAGGCGGAAGCGGAGTAAAATCAAATCACCCTGAACTTGCTGACTCTATTGCTAAAGAAAGAGTGCAAATGGCAGAAGAAACCAAGGCAAAAGTTCTATGCACTTCCTGTCCAATGTGTTATCTGCACTTAAAAGAAAATTCAAAAAATCTTAAAGTAAAAGAAATAAGTCAGCTGTTTGACAACGAGGAGGAAAAATGAAAAACATTAATTTATCTAAAGAAATCAAAGAGAACGAAGAAACTCAAAAAATTATTCTGCCTACAATGTATTCTTACAAAGAGCGACGGGATAAACTGCTGAATGAAGAAGAAAAAGAAAAACTCAGAAAAGAATTAAGAGAAATAAAAGAAAAATCAATTGATAACATTTTTGAGCTGAAAAAAAGAGCTGTTGAAAATCTGGAGAAAAGCGGAATCAAAGTTATTGAAGCAAAAACACCAAAAAATGCAGTCGATGAAATAAGAAAAATCATCGGAAAAGAGAATCTGGTGATAAAATCAAAATCAAACACTGCAAATGAAATTAACCTAAACAAAGAGTTGAAAGATAAGGAGCTAATTGAAACTGATTTGGGAGATTTTATAATTCAGATTTTTAAACAAGAGGAAATTCATCCTGTTCTGCCTGCTGTTAATCTGACTCCTGAAAAAATTTCCAAGAAAATTAAAGAAAAATTTAAAGCAGAAATAGAACCAGTTCCTGAAGAGATTGTTAAATTTGTGAGAGAGTATTTAAGAAAAAAAATTTTCAAAGCCAAAATTGGAATTACAGGAGCAAATGTGATTTCCAGCGACGGAAGTATTTTTATTCTGGAAAATGAAGGAAATATCTCCCTGACTTCGAGAATTCCTGACAAACATATCATTTTAGCAAGTTTTGACAAAATAGTTTTATCAAGAGAAGATGCTATGAAAATTGTAAAAACAGCAGGGGTTTTTGGAGTGGGGCAAGATTATCCTATTTATGTCAACATTATTTCAGGCCCTAGTAAAACAGCAGACATACAAAGTAAATTAATCACAGGTGCGCAGGGTGCAAAAGAAGTTTATTTGATTTTATTAGATAATAAAAGAACTGAAATTTTAAATTCTGATTTTAAAGAATTGCTCTATTGCATAAACTGCGGTGCCTGCTTAAATTTCTGCCCAGTCTATCATCAGATATTCAAAAAGTACGGAGCAGAATATTTCCCAGGAGCAAAAGGAGTGATTTCATCTTTCTTCAAAGAATCTCCAAAAGATGCTTACAGCAACGGAGCATTTTTCTGCACAACCTGCCAGCAGTGCTATGAGAACTGCCCAATGAAAATCAATCTTTCTGATTTAATAAGAAAATTAAGAAGGCAATTGGTAGAGCAGGGAATTGAACCAGACAGCACTGAAGAAATGATAAAAAACATAAAGCAGCATGGAAATCCCTTCGGAAAAATAGAAAAAGGAAAAAATCCAGATAAACTGTATTGTTGTTAGTTTTCTAGAATTGATGAGGTTTTCTTCTGTATTAAAAAAATTTCTTTGATTTGAATTTTTTAATAATTTTAGCTAGGCTGATTCTATCTATTAAATATTCTCCAATAAATGCAAAAGGAACTGCAACAGCAAACGCAACCAGCACTACCTTAAAAGTTATGGGGTCTCCAATTGCAAAATAAAATGCTGTTAAATCCTCGAAAACCCCTAAAATTATTCCAAAAATCAAGAACTCAAAAAATATCTCTACTTTTTTATATTTTTTATTTACTTTAAAAATTTTCAAAAAATCAATATTATCAACAATATACTCTCCTATAAATGCAAAAGGCAGTGTTACTAAAAATATTATTATAAAAATAGAAAAAGTAATCGGCTCGTCAGTGAGAACTTTTATTAAAATAACATCCTCAATAACACCTAAAACAATTCCGCCGATTAAAAACTCCAAAAACACACCAACTTTTTTTAAATTCATTTTTTCTAATCAACGAAAAATAATTTATAAACTTTATGATAAATGAAATTTCAGGATAATTATTTTTCCTTTTTCATCTCAATCTTTTTTTCAATTGCTTTTTCTATTCTCTTCGCTTTCTTTGACCTTCCTAATTTAGTAACAATAACCATTATTGCAATAACTATAATTGTTATAACAACCGCAGAAATAAAATTGTAAAAATATGCTTTTTCAATAAGTCCTGCTTTGATTAAATACTCGTCGATAGCCCCTTTAATTGCATCCCTCCACACCAGAGCAATAATAAATCCGAAGCTCGCGACAACAGGACCAGTAACATCATGCTGTATTTCTTTTTTTATAGCATCAAGCTCTCCTTTAAGTTTGTAAATAGTTTCATTCTTAGAAGGCTCATTTGGTTTTTTTTTAGCAGTCATTTTCCTCTTTTATATTAAAGAAAATTTATTCTTATAAATGTTATGATAATCACACAAGAAATCTTATAAACTACATTTCTTTTAAAGAGAAAAAGATGATACATATTCCTATTCTTGGTTCTCTGGCACTGGCAGCTGGAACTATTTTCCAGAAACTTATTTTAATCAGAAAAAAAATTGATATTAAATCTTACACTGTTCTTGAATTTTTAGCAATAATTCTCGCGATGTCTCCTTTTGTTTACTTTTTCTGGAGCATAAAACAGCAGGCTTTTGAAATCCATAACATTATTTTATTTTTGCTGATAGTTTTCCTCTCAATAATAGCAAATTTTCTTACTTTCTACTCAATGAAATGGGAAAAAGTCAGCAATCTGGAGCCAGCCAAAGTTCTTGAACCGTTGTTCGTAATTGTCCTCGCTGTTATTTTCAGCTTTATCTCAGAGGAATTATTCAGCAGAGATTATAAAATAATTCTCCCTGGATTAATCGCCTGCTTCGCTCTAATTTTTTCCCACATAAAAAAACACCATCTGAGTCTCAACAAGTATTTCATCGCGGCAATTTTCGGAAGTTTTTTCTTCGCTGTTGAACTGATTTTATCGAAATACATTTTGGAGTTCTACTCTCCTATTTCATTTTATTTTACAAGGTGCATTGCAATTTTTCTAATAGTTTTCATAATCTTTAGGCCGAAAATAAAAAAATTAGCAAAAAATACAAAACTCCACATTGTCGGAGTCGGAATAAGCTGGGCAACTTATAGAGTCTTAATGTATTACGGATACATCAGTTTGGGAGTCGTATCAACAACTTTGCTGTTGATGCTCGGACCTGTCTTTATTTATATATTCGCGTGGAAATTCTTAAAAGAAAAACTAAACTGGAAAAATATCGTCGCTGCATTTGTCATTGTCGGTTGTGTTCTATATGCAACCCTTATGTAATTTATCACATAAAAATAACTACATCTTTTAATAATATTTATAAGCGGGAGCTATTTTATTATAATATGAAAGAAATAATAGTAGCAGATATAATGACAAGAGATCCTATAACAATAGAGCCTGATGCAAACCTCTTGGAATGCTCTAAAAAAATGGTGAGCAAAAAAGTGGGAAGTCTTTTAATCACAGAGGGGAAAAAATTAATAGGTTTTATTTCACAACAGGATATTCTCTGGGCGCTGGTAAAAAAATCAAAAGAAGACCTGTCAAAAATAAAAGCAGTTGATATTTCCCCTAAAAAAATAATAACAATAAAGCCATCTGCAACTGTTAAAGAAACTATAAAAAGAATGAACAAAAACAAATTTGACAAACTGCCTGTTATCAGCGAGGGGGAACTTGTAGGCATGATTACTATAAAAGACATTCTTCTGTTTCATCCTGAATATTATCCTGAAATTGAGGAATTAGCAAAAATAAGAGAAGAATCCAAAAAACTGGAAAGAGTAAAAATTGCAAGAGGAAAATACGAAGAAGAAGGAATCTGCGAAGAATGCGGAAATCGGGATTTTTTAATTCATCACAACGGAACATTCATCTGTGAATCATGTAAAAATTCAATATAGAAGAATATTTAAATAAAGATTTTTTCTTATAGAAAAAGGTGAATGATATGGCAGAGAAGGACACAATATTTTCAAGTAAAATAAAAAGCGACGGATTTTTTGACTTCAGAGGATTCTATGAATTCTGCTACAAATGGCTGACAGAAGAAACAGGGCTGGACATAACTGAAAAAAAATACACTGAAAAATTAAAAGGTGATTCAAAAGACATTGAGCTTGAGTGGGGTGGTGATAAAAAAATAACAGATTATTTCAAGTTTGAGGTTAAAGTAGAGATGATGATAAGGAATATGGTTAATGTAGAGATAAAACAAGGTGATAAAAAAATCGCGACAAACAAGGGAACTGCAGAAGTAAAAATGAAGGGGGTTTTAGTAAGGGATTATCAGGGAAAATTCGAAAAAAGCGGTTTCTTAAAATTTTTAAGAGCTATCTATGAAAAGTGGATTATAAAATCAAGGACAGAAGAGTTTGAAGAGAAAGTTTTTGGAGACTGCGATGAGTTTTTAGGACAGGCAAAAGCATGGTTAGATTTAGAGGGAAAAAGATAAAACAAGTTAATAACACCGAAACCCTTAAATAGAAATTCTATATTGATTTACTATGAAAAAAATTATTTTTATAATAATCGCACTGTTGCTGATTTTTCCGACAGCTTCAGCATTGAACCTGCAGATAGAGAAAAAAAGTTCAAATGAAGTTCTTATTTATGATTTAAAAAAACCAGCTGCATTCAAAATTGAAATAACCAACTTCGGCCCTGAAGATAATATCGAATTTTATAATCTTCTCGGGTTTGAAATGTTTCCGATTGGAACAGTGCATTTGTCCAGTGGTGAAACAAAGGAAATTGAATTAAAACTCTCTCCCATAGGGGAAATACAACAGAGGGGAAATTATATTCTTGAATATTTCATACGTGGGCAGGGAGGCTCGCAGATAAAGCAAACACTTGCCTTTAAAATAATTGATGTTAAAGATGCATTTGAAATCGGCTCAGGAACAGTTGACCCTGAATCCCATTCTCTCAGCGTCTATATTCACAATAAAGTAAATTTCAATTTCGGCGATATGAAAGCAAAATTCACTTCTCCTTTTTTCAGCATAGAAAGAGAATTCACATTAGGTCCTAATGAAAAAAAAGAATTCATAATTGAGCTGAACAAAGAGGATTTTAAAAAATTAACAGCAGGATTCTACACCCTCAATGCAGAAATCAGCGTCAGTGATAAAAAAGAAAATTTAGAAGGAACAATAAACTTTGTGGAGAAAAATATAATCACAGAAACAACAAAAAACTACGGCTTGGTGATAAGCACTAAAATAATAAAAAAATCCAATGAAGGAAATGCTGTTGCTGAAGCGAGGGCGGTGGTTAAAAAAAATATTATCTCCAGACTTTTCACTACTTTTAATCCAGAACCCGACGCTGTTGAAAGACAGGGAGGAGTGGTTTATTACATTTGGGACCGCAGTATAAATCCAGGAGAAGCACTTGAAATTAAAGTAAAAACAAACTGGCTGTTCCCCTTTTTAATAATTTTCTTCATAATTCTAATAGTAATTCTGACAAAGCAGTATTCCAAGACAAATATAATTTTAAGAAAGAAAGTAAATTTCGTTAGAGCAAAAGGAGGGGAGTTCGCCCTTAAAATAACAATTTCTGTTCACGCAAAAAAATATGTTGAGAGAGTAAATATAATTGACAAGCTTCCTCCTCTTGTAAAACTTTATGAAAAATTCGGAACTGAAAAGCCGTTCAGAATCGACGAGAAAAACAGAAGAATAGAGTGGCATTACGACAAACTTGAAGTAGGCGAGGTTCGTGTGCTGTCTTATGTAATTTATTCTAAAGTCGGTGTTCTCGGAAGATTTTCTCTGCCGTCTGCAACAGCACTGTATGAAAGAAATGGCGAGATTGAAGAAGTGCAGTCAAATAGGGCATTTTTCGTCGCTGAGCAAAAAGGAGAAGTTGAGGAATATTAATATATACAATCAAACACAATAATTCTTAAAAATCTTTTAAAGAATAAGAGTTTATGAGTTTTAGATTTGCTTTGGAAAGGGCTCTTGAACCAGGACAGAGAATTGAGGTATGTCATAAATCTAAAAAAAGTTCTCTTAGAATAAGAGCACTTTATTATGTCTCAGAAAATGAAGGAGAAATTAAGTTAACAAATGCAGTCTCAGATGAAAATGGGGAGCCTGTGGGAGAAGATCTTGGTGGATTGTGTCTAAAAACAGTAGAAAGAGTAAATATACTTGGGACAAATACAGTGATTTTCAATAAAGATGGAAGGAGTTATTAATCTCCTATTAACTATTTCATTATCCCAATATCTATAATAATTTTAATCTGTCTAATTTTTAATCATCGAGTGAGTGAAATGAATGAGCAATAATTTTAAAAATAAACTATCTCTTTAAGATATAACCCCGCGTAGCTCAGTGGTTAGAGCGCTTGGCTGTAGAAAACTAAGGTGGATATTCCATAAGGAAATTAAATGAAACCCCAAAAGCCATTGCAGAACCCGAGAGATCCCCAGTTCGAATCTGGGCGCGGGGACTTGTCAAAAGTGTCCAGAGAAATGTATTATTAACTCTAAGGGACTTAAAAAAGAATTATCATCAAACAAGTTAATCCAATCCAACCAAAAATAAGAATTTTTAAAATTAATATAAGCCTCTCTCTTTGAAAATCTTCTCTTGTTCTCACCAAATCCCTTACCTTAACTAAATTTTCATAAGAATAATCTTTTCTTTTCTTTGTCGTTTTTTTAGGTTTTTCTTTTCTTTTTTCTCCAACTTGATTAACAAAATCTCTAACTTCTTTTTCTAATTTTTCTCTTAATTCTGGAGAACTTAATCCGTGAATAGCCATATGTTCTTCTCTTGTTAAAATTTGCAAATTGGAAATTTTATTGTTTGTTTTAATTCCGTCTTTATGGTGAACATCATAATAAGAAAATGGATTGTCAAATTCCCCAGAATTTTCTTGAAATATCTCATAGAATGCCATTTGCCTATGAACTAATCTTTTGTCTTCATATCTTAAATAACCATCATCATCTATGTGGTGCATCATACAAAAATTATCAGAAGGTTTTTTTAAATCTTACTTTTTACATAAATGTTAAACTGAAAGTTTAATCAATTCAAGCCACTGATTTTTTAATAATAGTAACTCTTTATAGTTAGTTATTTCAATAATGATTCTGTTCGTAAATGGATACTTTTAATCGGTTCAGGGCGTTGGGATTTTTTAGAAAAATTTAAAATTGAGTAATTCTTGTGAGAGTTATGAAAAGAAAAACTTGGTATTGGATTATCGGAATTCTTGCTTTTTTAGTAATCATTAGTGTCCCTTCTCTATTTGATTCAGGATTAGATATCCCTAATGAAGAAATTAAACCAAGTCTAAAATTAGGAGAACCAACATATCCCACTCTAACAGGAGATTCTTCTCAAACTGAAAACGAGATAACACCCATTTCAACAAAAGTGACTTATGTTGTTGATGGAGATACTTTAGATATAAACACAGGTGAGAGAGTTAGATTAATTTGTATTGATACACCTGAAACTTATGAAAATTATTATCAAGAAGCAAAAGATTATCTAAAAATTTTAACACTAAATAAGGAAATAAGATTAGAGAAAGATGTTTCTGAAACAGATAGATATGGAAGAATCTTGAGGTATATCTACTTAACAGACGGAACTTTTGTTAATGAATTAATTGTAAAACAAGGTTATGGAAAGGCTTATCCTTATAGTCCTGATACTTCTTTATGTCCCCAGATAGAGGAAGCAGAGCAATATGCAAAAAATAATAATCTAGGAATTTGGGCTGATGTAGAAGAAACTCCTTTTGATGATTCAGATTATATTTGCAGTTATAATGCTTACAACTGCGATGATTTTACCACTCACGCACAAGCCCAAGCAATATTCAATGCTTGTGGTGGAATTTCTAATGATATTCATTGGTTAGATGGTGATGATGATGGTTTAGCCTGTGAAAATTTACCTTAAAGATAATCTAAACCTATTTAACTTTTCAACTACATCACCCCAATAATTCTTTTATACTATGAAAAAATAATAATCTATGAATTTAGATGAGAAAAAAATAAACAAAGTGCTGATTGCCCTTGCTGTAGTTGTGCTGTGTGTTTTCAGTGTCCTCGCAGTAACCCAAAGCCCTGCTTACAAAAGTTCAGGAGCAACGATTTCAGAAAGATTCACAGGCACAACAGAAACTCAAAAAGCAGTTCAGCAGGAGCAGTCTTTTTTGGATTACTCACACAGAGCAGAAAAAATAAAAACAACAGGTGTGTTTGGAAATGAAATCGCAAGATATTATGTGCATGTAAAAAACAAGGATTATGTCGGAGGATATTTTACAGTCAAATTTTATTTCACTGATAAATACAGCAGAATCTCAACAGAAACAATAACAAAATACATTGCACCGCAGGAGGAAGAAAGTTTTTTTTATCAGAATATTCATGAAGACAAATACAAATACTCCAAATGGGAATATGCTGTAATATCCCAGACAAAACAGCCGTAGTAGAGTATAGAAGAATTTAAAAACTATATATATCTTTAAGAAAAAACGAGGTGGAATATGAGAGGACGCTCAACTTTCAAAGACGAGAACTTTCTCGACATCGACGACGACACTTTTGAATCTACTGTCGACGAGATGAATCTTGACGACTTATAATTCTTTATTTTTTTATTTTTAAAATTATTTCATTATTTTCTTTATCCAATTCTGCAAAATTATTTTCAACAACCATTTTGACTTCACTGACACTAAATTTGCTGACAAAAATATTTTTCATCTCAACACTCAATCCATATCCAATATTTAGTTTTTCCAGATTAAATTCTTTAACCCTGTCTTCATCAGCATAAATCAAAATTTTTCCCTCTTCAGCTATTTTAAGCCCGTTGTTTTTAACACTTAAATTTATATCAAGATACCTTCCGCTTATGCTCGCAGAAACATTTTCAAAAGATAAATCAGGCAAACTTGCAACAGAATAAAGAGTGTTGATTGATTCAGGGATATCGTCGCCGAGAGTTTGTCTGCAGTTAGTGATATTATACATTATATTGTTTTTATTTGAAGAATGTTCAAATCCCAATACATGTAAAAGCTCGTGCATTGCTATGTTCGGAAAACCGCAGTTGGATTCTCTTATAAGCAGAATCTTTCCGTGAAGGATTACATTAAACAGACTCGTTCCGATAATTTCAGACGGCCCTCCTTCGCCTGCAATAAACAATCCTCCTTCACTTCTGCTTTTGCTATCGCATGTGACAGAAATTTCCTCGTTGGAATCAGCAGAATAAAAATCAAGAATTGTTTTTTCCGCCAAAATGCTGAAAGCACTTTCCATTTCATTTTTTTTCTGCAGAGGACAGTCATAAATTTTATAGGAAATAGAAGGATAAGGATATCTCATATTTGGATAAAACTGCATTTTTTCCGACGACAAATTGCCGATGCTGAAATTGGAATTCTCATCAAAGACATAAAATTCAAATTTTCCAAACGGAGCAAACAGGTAAATTGTCAGCAATATCACCACAGCCAAAACAAAAAACAAACTGAGCAATAATTTCACTTTGCTGTTGCCCTCTTCCTCATATTCCATATACTAGCATCCAAAAGAAATTTTTAAAAGTATTGAAAAAATAAAAAATAAAAAATTAATAAAAATCTGTCTATTCTTCAGTAGATTCATCAGAATCTTCTTCTAAATCATCTGATTTATCTTCTTCTAAATCATCTGATTTGTCTTGTTCTGTCTCTTCTTCAGGGTTTTCAGTATCTTCCTGAACTTCTTCTTCATTTATATTTTCTTCCATAAAAGACTAAATAAAAAGCGCTTTTAAACTTTTTTATTTAATTAAAATAGAATTAATTTTCCCCTTTGCGTAGTCTTATTAACTCCTGCTGTTCTTCAACTATTCTCTTTTTAATCTCATTAATCTTATCCTTATTTTTAATGCTATTGACTTCCTCCTGTGCCTCTCTCAATCTCCTCTCAGCCTCCTCAAGATCCTTGCTCCTCTGAACATCCTCTTCTTTCTCTCTTCTCAAATCACTCATTTTCTTGACTTTAATCTCCCTTGGCTGTTTTTCCACTTTAATATATTTTTTTGTTTTAAATATAAAAAAAACTAAAAAGAGAAAGAACACAACTCCAAAAATATAATATTTATATTTCAAAATACCCTCTGTTCCTGATATAAAATATCCTGATAAAACAGAACTCTTTTCTTCAGATATATTTTCTTCTAATAGAATATCAACTGTTTCATTTAACAACTCAGTTAAATTAGTCTCATTAACAACCAGTTCTGGAGTTTCAATTAACTTAAACCACGAAGGAGCAAATTCAAGATATAAATTCTCTCCTGCAAGATAATTCTCAATAAACTTTTTGGGTCCAAAAATAGTTTCTTCATCTTCCCTTAAACACAAAATAATATCAAAAGTCGGTTTAGCAGAATTATACTCAAAAAAAACATCCCCATACTCATCAGTAACACCAGAGAATCTTTCAAGAACAGTACTAGAAGAATCAATAATTGTCATCTGAATTTCATGTCCTGGGATTGATTTAACATTTATATTTGTAATAGTAGAAGAGACAACCTGCACCGCTAACATCATAAAGATAAAACACATCACTGCTTTTTTCATAAGAATATTAAAAAATTTCAATTTATAAATTTTTGTAAAGTGCAGGATTATATTTTTAAAGGGCAATTTCATCTTTTTTGGATGAGGGGGGTGCATATATTAGCTGATTTTGAAGAATGTAAAAACAAAGAGATTTTAATAGACTCAAAAAAACTGGAAAAATCTGTAGAAAAATTAATATTAAAAAACAGATTAAGTATCGTCGGGAAATGCTTCTATAAATTCGAGAAAGCAGGAGTGACTGGAATCTTCTTGATTGCAGAATCCCATGTCTCTGTCCACACATGGCCTGAGAAAAACAATTCTTTGAACATGGACATATTCACCTGCAACTATCAGGGAGACAACAGGGAAAAAACACTCGCGCTCTTCAACGACTTAAAGAAACTATTCGAGCCTGAAAAAATCACAAAAAAAATAATTGAAAGATAATTCTAAATAAGTTTTTATATTCATAAAAATTAATATTATATGCGAGTTTCAAATAAAAAAAGGGTGTTGTACTTTCTTGGGTTCCTGTTGTCTTTTTATTTATTTATTTTTTCAATTGTAGCAATAAAATATTCTTTCAGTGAAATTGGAGAATCTCTTCTGACGATAACTCGCGGAGACATCAGTGAAATTAATGCCTTCGGCATCGGCTGGCTTTTAACTTTAGTATTGCAGTCAAGCGGTGCTACGACTTCTACTCTAATCGCTCTGAATTATGCTGGGATTATTGGTCCTGTAATTCTTATCTTCATGGTTTTAGGAACAAGAATAGGAACAACAATAACTTCTCTTTTTGTCGCCCTGCTTGTTTCTGCAAAAAGACGTGACTTCAGGCATGGATTTGAAATAGGACTTGCAAACCTCGTCTATGCTGTTCCCGTCGCTGTTGTAATGTTCTTGGCAGAATACTTTTTCTCCTTTTTCTCTAAAACAGGAAATTACTTTGTTAGTTTTGAGGCCCCATTTAAATTAAATTTTATTGATAGCATCACCTTTCCAATAATAAAATTAATTGATATCATTCTTCCAAATTATTTATTTGCTTTGCTCGGAGTTTTGCTTTTAATTGTCAGCCTCAAAAAGATGCCCTCTTTTATGGTTAAACTCTGGGGCGAAGATTATCTCAGAGAAAAAATCAATAAATATATGGGAAAAAAGAATTTTTCTTTTATAATTGGGTTTCTAATTGCAGTTGTCCTGACATCAACAAGCATAACAATCACTCTTCTGGTTCCGCTTGCAGTTTCAAGAATAATTAATTTAAAAAAAGCAATTCCTTATATTATTGGGACAAATCTTGGGGGAGTTGTGGACGCAGTTATCGGAGGACTCATCGTCGGAAAAACAGCAATTCCAGCAGTATTCACCTATGTCTGCTTCAGCTTAATCGGACTGCTCTGGCTCTTCAACACAGATTTAATGTTCAAAACAACAAAATACATCTCCAAAAAAACATTCCATATTTCAAAGAAAAGAGCGATTTTATTTGTGTTATTGTTTGTTTTAATCGCAGTTGTCTTGAGTTTTGTATAATTAAGAAATAAAAAGCAAAATTCCTTTTGATGCGAGAATTGACACCATCAAAGTGAAAGTTAAATCTCCTAAAATAATTGGAACATATAATTTTTTCTTTGGATATTCTATAAATGCAAGAAATATAAGAATAAAATCATTTGGGAAAGGAGTGAAACCCATGTAAATATAAGTAACAAAAGGTATTATTTTCCTAACCCATTTCTTTTTTATTTTTTTAGAAAAATTATTTATCTTCTCATCCCATTCTCCTTTAACAAGCTCCCTCCCTTTAGAACTTATAAAGAGTATTAATCCATCTCCAATTGCAAGCGCTGTTCCTGCTACAATCCCTAATAGAATTGGATTTAAACCTCCAACAGCGAGGGTGATTAAAGTTGCAATAAAAGAAATTGAACTCCATGTTGAAAAACCTCCAAAAAAAGAAACAACAAAAGCAAGAATATACGAATTCCTTACTCCAATGCTACTGACCATTTTTTCTGGACCTAAAAAATAAACAAGTGTGCCGAGAGTGATTAAGAAAAGAATCAAAATAAAAAAGAAGATTACATTCTTGTAATATTTTTTTAGCATATAATTTTACAGATTGAATTTATATAAAACTAACTGAACAGGCGCCCAGGCAGATAGTGTAGGAAGAATTTTAAGATTATTTTTTAGGTTTCCACTGAAGGACTCTTTCAACAAATATATACAAAAATAGCACTATCAATAATAAACTAAAAAGAGCACTTAAAAAAGAACCTATCCTTATGTTTGCTGAACCAATAGAGAGTATAATATCTTCCCATCTTGTAACCTTACTGGAGATTATTGGTCTGACAAGGGGTAAAATTATATCATTAACAATAGATTGTATAAAATTTAAAGCAACAATAGCTATGATAAATGATACTGAAATTGCTATAATTCTATATTCTTTAAGAAATCCTACGAATCTTTTGAAAGCTGCCATTGGTATTTATTATTACTTATTATTTTATAAATCTTCCTTAGAATTTAAACACCCACGCTGTAAGACAAGTATAAATTAAAACACTTGTTTTAATATTAACTAAACCCTTTACTTATTTTCTCACCCCAAAATGAGGGTAAAGGATTAACAATAAAACCCTTGAAATCATCAGAATAAATGTGAGTCACTCCCCTCACTCCTTTAAATTTATTAAAAGATGAATTTGCCTCTCTATAAATTTTTTGAATTATTTTTCTTTCAAATTCTTCCTGCAAAAGTGAAGAGGGTTTCAATATAAGAAAGTCTGCCTGCCTTAAAATATTTATATCAAGGTTTGAAGAATTTTGCGAAATAAAAAGTATACTCAAATTCTTGTGTCTTGCAATCAAAATCAGTTCACTTAAAAGCTTGTTTGCATTGCTCATCGAACTTCTTGAACTGAATAGAATACCCCCTTCATCAATTAAAACAAAAGAATTATTATTCAACTGATTAATTTCCTGAACAACATTTATCCACATTGGCATTTCCTCTTTTTTAAATCCAATCGCATAGCACCTTTTTTTGTTTATTGAATACAAGTTCTCAATGAACCTAATACCAAAGGCCGTCTTTCCTGTTCCTCGCGCCCCAATAATAATTCCAATCTTACTATCAGCATTAAACACTTTTTTCTCCCATTCATTGTAATCTCCAACATCTGCCTGCAAAGTTTTAAAAGACTCATATTTAGCTAGAATCATCCCCCTTTTCTTTAAAACTTTTTTCTCTTCTGATTTTTTATCTGAGTATATCTTGATTTTCTTAGCCCCGCGCCAAAGATAAATAGGGGTTTTAGCCAGGAATATCAGAGACTTACCTGTAAAAGTTTCTTTAAATTGTTTTTTGAATTTTTTTTTAGATTTAGGCATAAAATACAAAGGAACAGAAAGTTTAAATAAATTTGTCTTAAATTATTTAGTCATAGTCATCGAACCACAAATCAAGATGCTGGGCGTTATCACTTCTACCAGACCCCCGCTCCGAACATTTAGATTTAAGAAAATAAGAGCTTAATAAACAACCACAACAATGCTTTTAAACCCCAAAATAATTATATTATTTAATATGAAAAAAATACTAATATCTAGTATGATTTTTGTATTAATATTCGCTATGAGTGGTTTTGTTCTGGCTGAAGAAGTAACCGAACCAGAGGAAATTAAACAACCATTTCTTGAAGTAATATGGGATGCATTGATGAGTTTACAAGGACAGATAAATTCGTTATTTGGAATATTTGTTAAGACAGAAGATACTGATGATTGGGATAAGAATATGTATGATGATATAACAGAATGCAGTTGTCAAATAACTCAGGAAGATTATGACTCAATTATTGCAAGATTAAATGCTTTAGAAGGTGTGTGTATACCTGAAGAAGAAGTTTGCGATGATGGAATAGATAATGATTGTGATGGAGAAATAGATGAGGGTTGTGTTTGTGATTCCTGCATAACTGATAATGATTGTATAAATCTTCCAGGAGGAGCTTGTACTTTCCTAGGTGAAGGCAGTTATTGTACACAGGCTTGTGAGGATGATGGAACCTGCCCAGAAGGCTATACATGTGAGGATCAGCCGGGAGGAGAGGCGCAGTGTATCCCAATAACACAAAGTTGTTCATGTACAATTGAAACTATAGGCATAACTCAGTCTTGTGAAAACATAAACATGTATGGTATTTGTACTGGAACACAAACCTGCAATGAGGCTGGCTGGACTGCATGTGATGCTATAATTCCTGAACTAGAAACCTGTGACGGATTAGATAATGATTGTGATGGACAAATTGATGAAGAAGAAGTATGCGGCGAATGTTCTATTGCATTAGATTGTGATGATGGATTATACTGCAATGGTGTAGAAGTTTGCTTTGAGGGTTCGTGTGTTAGCTTAGGCGATTCTCCCTGCCCAGGCCCTGATGGCGATATTGATTGTAGTGAGTCCTGTGATGAAAGTTCAGATGATTGCACTGCAAATGATCCTGATAGTTCGTTCTGTTCATATAGTGGATTAGATGATGGAATGTGTACTTCAGGAACATGTATGTCTATTTAATTTCTTTTTTCTTTCATTTTTCATTACCTAAATATTTTTAATATATGATTTTTTAATTATTTTAATATATAGCTGAAAGGGGGTTTAAATAAAATAGCATGAAAAAAACAATAATAGCATTATGTATGATTTCTATATTAATAGTTTCTGTTGGGATTGTAATGGCTGTTTCTGCAAAGAATCAGAAAGTAGAATCTAGTTTGCCAGAAGATTTATCATACACTACTTATCATGGAAAAGGTATTTGGAGTACAACACATATTTTAAGAAAAGATGATGTAAAACCAGAGAAAGAAGTTTCTAAAAAACCAGCCACAACAGGTCCAAAGTGTTATAAATTAATGGGTGTTAAATGGTCAGATACACCAGATTATGTAGCTCAGACACAAGATTTACTTGATATAGCAGAAATTTCTATAGGAACCTGGGATGGTGCAACTAATTTTGATTTACTTGGTGATGAGGTAGTTGATGAACTTGCAGGATTTGGAGATATTAATAATCCTATAATGGATGAAAAAAATTCGTATTCGTATGGAGATTATCCTTTAGATGGAGTCATAGCAGTTTGTCGAACATGGTGGAATGCGGATAGAGAAATTATTGAATACGATATAATGTTTGACACAGATTTCACTTGGGGAGATGCAACAGAAAGTGATTCGGTAATGGACCTCCAAAACATTGCAACTCATGAAATAGGTCATGCATTCGGTTTATCAGATTTATACACAAAAAAATGTGTAGACCAAACAATGTATGGATACAGCGACTATGGAGAAACGAATAAGCAAACATTAGGAACAGGCGACATCAACGGAATCCGGGCACTCTACGGAATATAAAATCAATTTATTTTTTTATTTTAATTTTTCTTTTATTTTTTAAGAAGTATTAATTAGATTAACTATTTATATAAATCACCAAAGGATAATCCCTCACAATTAAATCATTAATTGTATTTTCTTCAACTATTAAATTTTGTTCATAACCTTCAAGAACATCAACAGCAACAGATTGTTTTCCATTTAACTCGCTGGATGTTAGGTCGGCATTTACTCCTGCATCATCATCAACAGCTACGCCGTCTGTCCATAATACAATTAGCTTGTCTCCGTTTGATAAAGAGAAAGTGTAATATTCGATGTTTGTTGCTTGGCTTTGTATTTCTATTTCTAGGTTTGTTGGAGTTGCCCCTGCCATGATTGTTGCTAAGTTTTTAACAACTTTCATCTTTGGTAAATTATCTCCAGATTCAAGTTCACCCATTCCTGCAATTAAACCCAAACCTAAGTTAATAATAATTCCTCTTGCATAATATTTTGCAGCTGTAATCTCAGTATATATCCAGGATTCATCTGGGTGTGGATTTCTTGCAGTCCGCCAGCACATTTCATCAACCAGATATTCTCCAGTAAAACCATTAGAAGAAGATGTGCTTTTTATTCCCTGAATAAAAGAAGGATAATCATAATAATACTGTTTGAGGGCCTCATAATCTGGTGAAGTTCCATACATAGAATGGAAAGAAATTCCATCTGCTAAAGTCATTATTTCAGATTCTATAAGACCAAGAAAATATTCTTCAGGCTCTGTCTGACGCAAATCTGAAACAGCCCCAATAATTATCTTGGCTTCTGGGTCTTCTTGTTGAATAACAGGAACAACTCTCTTAACCAAATTAATATAATCATCTATTTTCACATTCTGTTGAGTGCCTTCACAATGATTCGGTTCATTTAATATTTCATAATAATCCACATATCCTTTTAGATTACTGACAATAAACTGCACATAATCAAGATAATTTTGTATTTCTTCTTCTGTTTTAAATTTAGAATATTCTTCTCCTTCAGTTTCAGTGTCAATTGTTTCATCCCAAAAAATTAAAGTATACACTATTTTTATGCCTTTTTCATCTAATTTTTTAATCGCTTCTATTTGATTTGGATCAATAAAATGTGTAGAGTATACTCCTTTGTCTTCTGCTTCATCCCAATCAAACCAATCAAAACTTAAACGAATTCTGGTTAGTCCTAATTCATTAACTTCATCGAGAAAATAATTTAGGTGTCTTTCAGAATAAATATCTGCTTGCAACATACGCCCCATATGATTATCTTCTAATTCTTCAGATGTTTTTGCTTGGAATTGAGTTATCTCTAATGTGTTTTCTTTTTGGAACCATTCTTCATCTTCTACAACAAACTTATCTCCACTAAAATAAATATATCCAACTACACCTACAATAATAACTAATGCTATAATTACAAATATCACACTCTTTTTCATTTTAACTATCTAATACAAACACCATCTTGACAACCATTTGGGCAGGAATATGAAATTGAACTAACCCCATTATTATCCCCGCAAAAACCTTCTGCTAATTTTTTATCATCTATACAAGTGTCAATATGATACTGAGTAAAACCAGTGGTTTGGTGTTTTCCAACTACAGTTCCTTTAACATAATAATCCCTTCCTCCATCAGAATCTGCGCATTCTCCTTCAAACTCTTCTTTTGTTACCCACTCAGAAGGTGCCCCCTGCACACACTCGCCATTTTGGCAGACACATTCCCCATTTTGACAAACATGCGCATAGTCGCAACCATTTCTTTTTCCTTCACAATCTGAACATGAACAATCTTCATTTGGCTGATCACAAATAGAGTCTGAATTACAAATTATACATGCACCATCTTCGCAACCATATGGACAAACATACTCCTCAGAATATCTTTCATTACGCGTTACCATACTCATGGTTGTTGGACACACCCACTCTGTTAATGTGTCTCCATCACAGGAGTCTCTCTCTATTCCCTCTTCAGCCTCTCCTGTTTTAATAGTTATAATTTTATACTCTACTGTTCCTTTCCTATAATAATAATTTAACATATCGAGGAACATACCTTCTTCATGAGTGCTTCTTAAATGTGCAATATACTCTGGTGAATAAAGTCCATCAGAATCATCACAACACCATTTTGTTTTATAATTCCAATAACTACCACCGCCAGTACAAGGATATGCTTGTGCAGGATATGATGGTAAATCATCACAAGGTTTATCAGGAGTACAGTAACGAGGAGGAGCAGTTAAAAGTCCACTTTTAATCAGTTCATTACATTCTTCTGCTGTTGTTGCTCCTGCTTCTTGACAACTTGCACTAATAATAAATATTGAATCAGGACTTAAATTTTCTGGAATATTTATAATTATACCTTCTAATTCTTCCAGCATCTTTATTGCCTCAGCTATTGCATCAGTATAATCTGGTTGACCAAAGTCCTCAAATCTCTGCTTAAGTATTTCTAATATTTCAGCATGACTCTGAATATGCTCATTTAATTTCATAGCATCCTTTTTCTTTACCCTTTCCGTTGAACCTTCAAACTTTTTCATTTGTTTTTGTGCTTCTAATTGTGCTTTTTTTGCCTCTGTTGTTTTATTCTTATTAGCCATTTCATCCATTTCAGCCATTCTTTCCTGCATTATCTCTAATCTAACTTTAGATTTACCTAAAGAAGTTGGAGTTAAAGTTGCTTTTGCATTATCTAAAAAAACATCTGCACCATAAAGTACACTATCAGGAGTTATGCCTGCTTTTGGCATCATATCAGCCAGTTCTTCATCTTCTTCACTTATATTAATTTCTGTCTCATTGGTTGTTTCATTAGTTTCTGTCACATTAATCTCAGCAGTCTTATTAGCTTCTGTTTCATTAGTAGGAGGAGTTGCATTACCAATTTCTGTCTCATTAGATTCAGCACTTACAAGACTAACAGAAATCAACAATATCGATATTGCTACTAAAATAAATACTATGCCCTCTTTTTTCATAATGTTAACAACAAAAAGAAGTTTAAATAATTATTGGACGCCCACGTCGCACACCTAATTATAAAAAAGAGATTTGATATTTAACTTATAACTAATAAGAATAATTGAAGTTCATATAATTTTTGTAAATCTCAAAATTATGCTACAGAAAATCTTAACAATCTTTCTGAAAATTTAAATTCTCCAACCCAAAGGTAACTTCCATCATAAGCAAGAGAAGTCGACCAGAATAATTTGCCTTCTTTTGTACTTGGAATTCTGCCTTTTTCTCCTAAAAATATATCTGCTTGCTCTCCGAGGAGTGCATCTTCAATATCTGTCCAAATATGAACCGCATTAAATCCAGTATCTCCCACAAATAAATGTCCATCATAAACTAAAACTCCTTGGGGAAGATTAAACATTCCAGTAAGAACATTTTGTTTTGCATTTGGAAGTTCATTAATTTTGTATATTAAAATAGAACCCCCTTGTCCAAGAACAGAATTCACAACAAGATATTCTCCATCACTTGAAATTCTTGAAGGTCCTTCAGCATCCAAACTAAAGAGAGGATTCGAGATTCCATCAGGAATTCCTTCCCAAACATAAATCTTATTTGCTAAATTATCTGTAAGATAAAAATACTCATCGTCCATAGCAACTCCTTGTAAATCCTGAAATTCAACATTTCCAATTTTATCTCTAAAAACCAAATCAGGCAACTCCCCATTAAGAGGAAGATTATTCCAAATAAAGACTGTTTTCTTCCCAGCTAAAGTTAAAACATTGTTATAAATGGCATTATCCCAAGGAGCATCAGTAAGTATGTAAACAAAATCTGGATTAGCCCCACTTTCATCAGGCAAAGATTTCCAAACATATAATTTCCTGTCAAAATCAGAAGAAACAAATAAACTATTTCCATCTGTTGCAGGAACAGGATTGCTAATTATAAATTCTGTTTCAAGGGTGTTTGTGTAAATATCTGAACTTCCTATTGAAAAATCGGGTTTTTTTGAAACTGTGGGCAAATTACTATATCCGACAATTTTATTTCCATTACAAAGAGAAATGTAAAGTTTTCCTTTGACATAGACAATACTTGAACCATCCCCACTTTCTTTTCCCCCAAAATCATATATATCACCATTTATTGAAAAATCTGCTTCATCATTTTCATCTTCAGGAAAACTATCCCAGACATATAATTTATCACTAACAACTATAAATTTTCCGTCTTCTGTAAATATCGGTCCCCACATTATTTCTCCATCTCTTTTTTCACTCTGAGCATTTGACATAAAAAAATCATACTGCTGATTATCTTGTGTTGGAAATGTTTTCCAAAAAAAGTTTCCTTGTGAAGACTTAAAAGCATTATGGTCTCCTATTACCAAATTTGTGCCGTCACTTCCAATTGTCCTCGGTGTACCAAAATCATCTAATTTTATGACTATATCTGGCTCTTGATTATCTTGGATGGGGAAAGTATTCCAAATTAAAACTTGTGAAGAAGCAGTACTTGTAACAATCATTTTTTCTCCATTTGTCCAAACTGCCCAAGGCCAGGCAATATTTCCTTTTATGCTTGGGTCATCTAAACCCTGAAGAACAATATCTGCGGGTTTACCGTTGGTTGTGGGAAAAGTATTCCAAATAAGAATTCTGTGGTTGTAAGTATCTGCAACTATAAGGTGAATTCCATCAGTTGCAACTGATACGGGCCAGTTTAATTTGTCTAAACCACTTCCCGGATTATTTGTAAAAAAATTATCCTGCCCAAGAACAATATCTGGTTCTGAGTTCTCTTCAGGAAGAGAATTCCAAATAAGAATTCTATTGTTATTTCTATCTGCTAATATTAAATGTTCTCCATCACTTGCAATACCCCCTTGATGATTAAAAAGCAAAGGACCCCCTGCATTGTTAAAATCAATGCCTGAAAGAAGGACATCTGCATATTGTTGATTTGAAAACCATCCTGCCGGTTTTGTAACAACAGTTTTGTAGTTTGAATTTAATCTTTCTACAGATACTTCTTGTTGTCCAAGAGAGGGAGAATTATCTAAATTAAATTCATCATCTTCGTAAATTCCTAAACAATCTGGTTTGTAACATCCACTATCAATATTTTGTTTTTCAAATTCATCGCAAATACCATCACAACCCCCTTTCTGGAGGGTTATATTATTTTCTTTTTCTGAATCAGAATTTAAAAGGTAAATACCAACACTTAATATTAAAACTATTGCAATAATTATTCCAATCATCACACTTCTTCTCATTCTAAATTTACTACTTTGATAATTTTGGTTTTATCTTTAATAAAAAACTTTAATCCTGAAGCTTGTTTTGGTATTTCAAAGAGATCATAAAATGGTTTTTCTAAATTTGGTTGAAAACCTCCAACTCGAGTGTTTGTTGCAAAAAGAATGTAGGTATTATCTTGGTCGTCTTTTAATTCTGAAACAAACTTTAAATTAAATGGCCCTGTGTTTTGATATGTAGTTTTCCCTAAGTTTGTTATTCCCCCATTCACACGAAGATAAAATCCAGAAGTAGTTATATTCTGTCCGTCATTAACAGTTACTTGAGCCTCTTTAGTAATATTATTTATTTTCATTGAGAACACTTCTTCTCCGTAAGTTAAATTAAACGAATCTCCTAAATTGTAATATTCATATTGTTGTTCTAGTTTAGGAGCATTAAGCCCACTAATTACTATAAGAGTGAAATAAACCACCGTGAATATAATTACTTTTAATGGTCTGCTAATTCTAAGATATTTTTTTGGAACAGCTGCAAAAATTCCAGGAATAAAAAAAAGAAGCCCTACCAATATCTGTCCTGCTTTAATTGTTACAATCGCTGAAAAGATAGAAAATAATACTGCTAAACCAACAAATACCCAACAAGTCACAACCCAAACACCAATTTCTTTTACTGATTCTTTTTCTTGTTTTTTCATTTAATTTTAATCAACTACTCCTGGTTCTCCAGGCCCCTCGTCAACTCCTGCTACATCATTACTTCCTGTATCACCAGATGATAAATCTCCACTACTAACAACAGTGTTATCAACAACATTATTTCCATCACTTGTTACAACTCCTTGCTTATCTCCATCAACAACATTATTCCCACTATCTCCTCCACCAGTTACAACTCCTTGCTTATCTCCTTGGATAACCATTCCAGAATCTCCTGTATCATGAGTTCCCTGAGCAAAAGTTCTCACTGCTATTTGATTTTTAATTTCATTCATTTCTTGCTTTATTTCTCTAGCTTTATTGCTTACTTCCAACCCTCCTTCTTCAACACCCCATTCGCCTTCATCTACTGTCCAATTACTTTCATCAATTGTATGTTGTGCAGACTTATTTTCAAATTCATCAATAACGTTTTCAACTTCTTTTCCAATAATATAATTTATTAAGCCCTCTTCGTTTTTAATTATTGTAATCTCTCCACATTTTTCCTCTAAAAAATTATCGTTTTCATCAAAACATTGTGGGATTGATTCTTTCATTGTTGGTATTTGCTCATCACATTCTCTTTCATGCCCGATATAATTTCCATATTCATCCCAATCAGCACTTGTTTCTTTTAGATGTTCATATTGTTTGCATTCTGGCTTATCATTTTCATCCCAGCATTCTTCTGGAACTCCACATGAATGTTCTATTTTATAGCCAATCATCTTGCTCTCTTTTTCTCTGAATAGATTAATTAAGAAATCTGGAACAAAACTTTCTGCAAAACCATCTCCTTTTTCTGGTTCCATTGATTTTAATTCATTGCAGGAACTCTCATCATCATTATACTCGCATTTGAGTGCAAGAGCAACCATTTTTTCACACTTTGCTTTTTGTTCTTCGTCAACATTATTTTCACAATTACAAGTTCCAGGATCATCTATGCAACTCCTAATTTCTAACATTAATTTAACAAACATTCTTTCCTGAAGGTCTTTTAATTTTTCTAAATCATCTTTAAGTGGTTCAGGGGCAGTTTTAGGATTACATTCTTCATCTTTTAACATTAAAGCAAAATCTTCTTTTGCTAATTCACTGCAATATTCATAGGTTTTTTCAGTAAGAACTGCTGTAAGTTGAGTTTTTTCTTCTTCTAAAATATAATCGTCAAATTCGTCTGAAAGATTTTCCTCTTGATTTATTTTATCAACAATTTCATCAACATTTGTTTTAACCTCTTCAGAATTGTCTAAAGAAACTTTTTCTTGCACAATCTGGAGTTTCTCTTTTGCTTTTACCAGATTTTGAATTGCTTTATCTTCTTCTTGATTTTGGATATTTATAATAGCGGAATTAATTTCTTTTTCTCTAATCTCTAACGCCAACCTAACTTCGTTATCTCCTCCAGAAAAAAATAACTTAACATTATCTACAAATCTGCCAAAACCAGAATATGTTCGAGCTTGTTCTTGAGCCAAAATCAAGGGTGAAACCAATAAGATTCCTAATAAAATTAAAACTATCATCTCTTTTTTCATAAAAATAACAATAAAAAGAAGTTTAAATAATTAACTCCCAATCAAGAGAGTAGAAGGAGTTAATTCTTTTTCTTAGGTTCTAAAAAACCGCAGATTAAAAATATCCATCCTAAACATCCAGAGATTAAAGCAGGAATAACATAAAGGTATCTATGAATAAAACAAGCAATCATCTGTTCATCATTTAAAATAAGAGCATTACAATAACCAAAACCAAAAGGAGAAATTCTTGCATTCCAAAACATATAACTGCTAAAAATTATAAAACCAATCCCAAGAACAAACCATTGATTTCTATTCATAATTAACACAAGAAATCAGAGTTTATAATATTTTTTATAATATTTTCAAGTATCGGAAACTTAACTTTTTTTGGACGCCCACGCCGGGAGTCGAACCCGGGTTGCATCCGCGACAGGGATGTGTCATAGCCGTTAGACCACGTAGGCACGAGATATTAAGAAAAAATTTATTTTTAAAACTTGCTACTTCTTGAACTTCATAACTTTGACATTTCCCATAAGAGGAAATTTAGGAAGAATTTTCTTGTACAAGTCATCAACTTCCCTAGGAGTCAGCTCAACAATTCCAGAGCCATTATTTCCCCTGAAGCAGATTGCTATTGAAGCTGAATCTGCATTCAAAAAATCCTCCTTAATTAAAATCTCCTTAATCTCCCCAGAAGTTTCAAGCCGAACAATTCCGTCATCATTTTGCTTTTTTGTCTTTACATTCATAAAAAGAACAGCATATTGATATTTATAAGAATTTATAGACGGAGAAATATATAATAAAACACCTCTTTAATAGGATTACTTCCTCTTTTTTATAACTTTAAACCCAGTATATTTCCAGAGGGCCTTTGGAATTTTTATTGAACCATCTTTCTGCTGGTTGTTCTCAAGAATCGCAACCATGATTCTTGACGTCGCCAGAGCAGTATCATTCAAGGTATGCAAAATCTTTCTATTTCCATTTTTATCAACACATTTTATATTTAATTTTCTCGCCTGATAATCTGTGCAATTAGACAGAGACATAACTTCGCCATAATTATTTGTAGTAGGTCTCCAAACTTCTAAATCAGCAGATTGATATTTCCAATCAGCCATATCTCCTGTGCATAACTGCAAGACCCTATAAGGCAATTCAAGTTTTTTCAAAATCTCTTCGGAGTTTTTCAACAACTCATCATAAAGTTTTTCTGAATCTTCTGGCTTGCAAAAAATAAACTGCTCAACCTTGTTAAACTGATGCGTCCTCCACAAACCTTTTTCATTTATTCCGTGCGCCCCGATTTCTTTCCTGAAACACATTGAATAAGAAAAATATTTTTTAGGTAGTTCAGATTCAGAAAGAGTATCGCCAGTGTGCATCGCCAGCAAAGACTGCTCAGCAGTTCCTATAAGATTCAAATCATCGTCTTTAATAGAATAAACAGACTCCTCGATGGCTTTTTTATCCATCGATGCATAAATTGAATTTTCATTTAACAGCAAAGGAGTTTCAATATATTCATAGCCCTTGCTCTTCATAAAATCAACTCCGAATTTTACCAAGGCTTGATTCAGCAGCGCAAGTTCATTTTTCAGATAATAAAAACCCTTGCCAGAAACCCTCGCTGATGCTTCAAAATCTCCAAGATTCAACTCTTCAATCAATTCAACATGATTTTTAATAGGAAAGGTAAATTTTGGAATTTTCCCAACTTTCTTTACCTCAACATTCTCAGAATCATCCTTGCCGATTGGAACTGACTTATAAATCATATTTGGAATTTTATACATAACCTGTTTTATTTCCTCTTCAAGTTTTTTTCTTTTTTCTTCTAATTTAGAAATCTTCCCAGGAATTTCCTTCGCGGTTTTAATTAATCTAGAGGCATCTTTTTTCTGCTTCTTCGCCTGGTTAATCTCCTGCGAAATTTTGTTTCTTTCTGAACGCAGTTTATCTTCGCTGTATTTTATCTCCCGCCACTCGCTGTCCAGTTTCAGCACTTTATCAACTAAGGGAATTTTAGAGTCCTGAAATTTTTTTCTTATATTCTCCTTGACAAGCTCAGGGTTTTCCCTTATTAACTTAATATCAATCATAAAAAAATTATACAAACATTATATTTAAATTTATTGAAAGATTTAAAAATACCATTAACCAAATTATTTCATGGAAGGGGTGATTAATCTATATAAAGAATTTCTCTCATTTTTCCCGCCGTATGTCGGAGTGTTGTTGAACTTATTGATTTTGACATTAATTATTGTAGTATATTCTGTTTTTGTGTGGAAGTTTTATAGGATTATTTCCAAGAAAAACACAATAGAGTTGAATTTAAACCAGTACAACATAAATCAGAACTCTTTTTTCTCAAGATTATTTTCAGGGGCATTTTATTTTTTAGAGAATATAATAATCGCTCCTCTGCTAATTTTCATCGCATTTGCTGTTTTCACATTTTTCCTGATAGCTCTCTCAGAAAATCAGGATGTTTCGCAGATCCTTGTGGTGTCGGCAGTAGTTATCGCTGCAATAAGAATGACATCGTATTACAAAGAGGATTTGTCAAAAGACCTCGCAAAAATGTTTCCGTTCCTGCTCCTGACTATTGCTGTCCTCAATCCTGCAAATTTTTCACAAGCCCAATATTTTGAAAAAATAATCTTCAACCTTAGCCAGCTCCCGAACTTCTTCGGAGAAATAATATACTATCTCGGGTTTATAATATTCCTGGAAATCATCATGAGATTCTTTGATTTTTTATTCTCTCTTTTTGGAATAGAAGAAGTTGGTGAGGAGAAAAAGAATTAATTCCTATTAACATCAGGGTGCTCATGACCTTTACCCAGTATCTCCTTTAAATTCTTAATGTGCTTTTTTCTTTCTCTTTCATATTCTTCTCCGTCGGTTTTTAGCTCTTTTATCATCTTGGAAATATATTCTCCTCCCAAAAAATGAGGAGTCAAAACATAATCTGCTCCTTCCTCGTAAAGTGCGAGTGCGTCTTTTATTTGGTGTGCCCTCGCTATCACAATTGTTTTTGGATTAATTCTTTTTATTTTTTCAACAAGGAGAAGATTTATCTCAAATTCAGGAATAGTGGAAACAATTATTTTCACATTTTCAATAGGAAGTTCTGATATAAATTCATCGTCATAAGCATCTCCGTAAACGCAGGAAATACCAAGCTTAGAAAGGTCCTCAATAGTTTCAGGATTAAAATCAACAACTAAATATCTTTTCTTAATCATTTTCAAAGAATTAAGTATTCCAAAACCTATTCTGTTGTATCCGAATAAAATTGAATCATATCTTTCAATATTCCCTTTCTTTTTGTTAAGCTTCTTTCTTTCAAAAATAGAAAGGTGTGAGGAGATTAAAGAATAAATTTTATTTGAATATAAAACCAAATATGTAGAGCCGCCTATTGTGATAAGAGAGATAAAAGTCATAAATGAAAGCACTTCCTGGCTTATGTGCCCGACGCTGACACCCAATGCAATAAATATAAGTGAAAACTCTCCTATTTGTGCAACAGTCAGTCCTGCCAAAAAACCAGTTCTCTTCGCATAACCCATAAGCCCCATAATTATCATAACAACAAGAGGGTTTCCTATTAAAATCAATAGTGAAAACACAAAAATTTCAGCTCCCCTGCTAGATATATCCCCTAAAACCATCTGAGAGCCGAGGAGTATAAAAAACAGCACAATGAAAAAATCCCTGAGTGGTTTTGTCTTGGAGGAAATCTCTCTTGAATAAGGAGAAATTGAAAGGGTCACACCTGCTAGAAGGGCTCCGATTTCAATTGAAAATCCTAAATAATGAAACAAACTCGCAAGAGCGAGGCACCACCCAACAGAAAATAAAAATAAAAATTCCTGCGAAACAGATATAACTTTCGTTAACCTCGGAAAAAATAAATAACTCACTAACGCAACAAAAATCAAAGCGAGCACACCCTTAAGTATTGTCTGCGTGATTAAACCTGAAATAGCAATTTCATTTGAAAGAGAAGAAATAGTCATTAAAGCAAAAATTGCAACCAAATCCTGAATAATTAAAAATCCTATTGCTATTTTTCCGTGGAGAGAATCAATCTGTCTTATGTCAGTGAGAATTTTCATGATGATAATTGTGCTGCTGAAGGTTAATGCAAGTGCAATATAAATTGAGGTGATTGCAGTAAAACCAAATGCCTTTGCTATGAAAAAACCAATAACTGCTGTAAAAAAAATCTGTCCAAGTCCTGTCAGCAGGGAAATTTTCCCGACATCTTTTATAACACGCGGATTTAAATGAAGCCCGACCATAAAAAGCAGGAGAGCAACACCCAGTTTTGAAAATGTTTCAAAAACATTATTGCCTACCCCGATGATATTAAACAGATAAGGGCCTGCAATAATTCCTGTTATAATATATCCAATAAGAAGAGGTTGTTTTAAAATCCTCATCAGTCCTGAAATAAAAACAGCGAGGATAATTATGATGCTGAGATTAATAAAAATATCACCTGCCATTTTAACTTACAATAAGATATACTATATAAGCGTTATGATATAAATTATTTTTTTCTCCTCAATCTCTTGAGCTTTCTAACTTTAGAATCTTTGCTCTTGTTGCTGGGACTTCTTCCTTTGAAATTCTTTTTAGAAGTAGTTTTACTTTTTTTTCTTTTGCAGGAATGTTTTTTTTTCACGCTCTTTTTTGTAGATTTTTTTAATGCCACGATCATGCGCTGACAATCTGGACTCAGTGAAAGAGTTCCTCAAACATCTACTAACCCATCTAAATCTTCTAGTATGTTTTAAAGGTTATCTCTTCGTCGCATAGTAAGCTTATCAAATACAGATTTAATGTAGGGAGTTATAGTCCAGACCCTGCATTCGTGATGGCATTTGAAAGAGGCTGTATGCAGACATCCTTTCCAAGACAACTGAAATGTCCTCGTCAGCTAAAAAAACAAGGAATCTAAAATTTTTAAAATTAACTTACCACTAAAGAATTATTGCATTTGCCTTCCAAACAAAAAATCATAAATAATATAAACAATTTTCCCTCTTTAATTTTATGAAAAAAGAGAATCTTCGCGGGCTTGACAAAAAAGAAGCTGAAAAAATTCTGCAAGAGCACGGCTACAATGAAATAAGAGATATAAATAAAATCTCGCCATTTAAAATTCTCTTAAGGCAGATAAAAAATAATTTTATTATATATTTCCTGGCTGTAGCAGTAATAATTTCTTTTTTAGTTGAAAAATATGCAACAGGATATGCAATCATAGCTGTTATTGTTCTGGTGGTTTCAATAGGATTTGTTCAGGAATACAAAGCTGAGAGAGCAATAAGTGCATTGAAAGAAATGATTGTCCCTGTTTCAATTGCAATAAGAGACAGAAAAGAAACAGAAGTTCTGACAAGGGAATTAGTCCCAGGAGACATACTTATCTTAAGAAATGGAGAGAAAGTTCCAGCAGACTGTATAATTTTAGAAGAGACAGGACTGCTTGTAAATGAATCAATCCTCACAGGAGAATCAAAAGAAGTAAGAAAATTCGCAGTTAAAAAAGAGCAGGATTACAAAGAAAAAAACCAGCTTTTTACAGGCTCTTTTATTGTGAATGGAAAATGCACTGCGAAAATAATAAATACAGGCATGTTAACAAAGTTCGGAAAAATAGCAGGTATGATTTCAACTGCTGAAAAAGAGCTCCTTCTCCAGAAAAAAATAAACAAAATCTCAAAATACATGGCAGCCATAGGAATTTCTTTATCTGTGCTGACAGGAATTTTAATTCTTCTTCAGTCAAAAATCATAACATCAGAAGTTTTAGTAAGTATCTTAATACTCACTATTGCAATAGCAGTTTCATCTTTTCCAGAAGGATTCCCAGTGGCTTTAATCACTTCTTTATCAATCGGCACATACAGGATGGCAAAGAAAAATGCAATTGTAAACAGAATGTCAATAATTGAAACCCTCGGAGAAACAACTGTAATCTGCTCTGACAAAACCGGAACTATCACAACAGGCGAGATGACAACAAAAGAAATTTATACAGGACAAAGAAAATACTCTGTAAGCGGAATTGGATATAAAGCAGATGGGGATTTTTTTCTTGATAATAAAAAAATAAAAATAGATAAAGAAAAAAATCTTCAGCTCCTTTTAAAAACAGCTGTTTTATGCAATGACGCAGAAATCAGCAGAACAGGAGAAGACAATATCCACTATGTAATCGGTGCTCCAACAGAAGGTGCTTTATTAATCGCAGGTGCAAAGGCAAAATTATTTCGAGGAGAAATCAAACATTCAAGAGAAAAAGAAATTCCATTCAGCTCTGAAAGAAAAATAATGACTGTGCTGTGCAAAGAAGGGAAAAATGAGACAATCTACTCAAAAGGTGCTTTTGAAATTCTCATTGAAAAATGCAAACACATACAAAAAGAAAACGGAGTTTTCAAAATGCTAAAAAAAGACAGAGAAATTTTTGAAGATATAAACAGACAGATGACTTCCCGTTCATTAAGAGTAATTGCGTTTGCATACAGAAACCTGAAGGAATCGCATAGAGAGAAAAATCTTGAAGAAGAATTAATTTTTATCGGGATAGTAGGAATAGAAGACCCCCCTAGGAAAGAAGTAAAAATGGCAATAGAAATCTGCAGAAAGGCTGGAATAAAGGTAAAAATGATTACAGGAGATAATAAAGAAACAGCAATAGCAATAGCAAAGCAAATTAATCTAGACAAGGGAAAAATCATAGATGGAAAAGAAATTGATTCTATGACTGACGAGCAGCTGGCAAAAGCAGTAAAAGAGATTGTAATTTACGCCAGAGTAAATCCGGAGCACAAGCTTAGAATTGTGAAAGCATTCAAGGAAAACGGCGAGATAATAACCATGACTGGCGACGGTGTCAACGATGCTCCTGCACTTAAAGAAGCACACATTGGAATCGCGATGGGAAAAAACGGAACAGATGTTTCAAGGTCTGTTGCTGATTTGACATTAAAAGATGATAACTTCGCAACAATTGTCGATGCTATCAGGGAAGGTAGGACAATTTTCAACAACATCAGAAAATTCATAACATATCAAATATCATGCAATTATGCTGAACTAATGATAATTATTACAGGAGTCGCTTTAGCTCCTTTATTCGGGTGGCCAATCCCCCTCCTGCTCGCACTTCAAATACTTTTTATGAATCTAGTCACAGACAATCTTCCTGCAATAACTCTTGGTTTAAATCCTTCTTCAGAAGATATAATGGAGGAAAAACCCAGAAAAAAATCAGAACTACTAAATAAAAAATTATTTAAAATCATAATTTTCACAGGAACAATAATGTCTCTGCTCACACTTGCTGTATTTTATATTTCTTTCAACAGACTCGGCGACAATGTGGAACATGCAAGGACAACAGCACTCACTGCACTGATTTTTCTTGAAATAGGAGGAGCATTCACATTCAGGTCATTCAGAAAAGGCGTCTTCAATAGGTCTCCTTTCATAAACAAGTATTTATTCTTCGCATCATTAATTTCAATCTTAGCAACAATAATAATTATATTCACCCCACTGAACAGGATTTTCGAAACAGCACACATAACTGCAGTCGGCTGGGCTGTCGCAATATCTCTCTCATTATTTTTTGTATTTGTGTTTGATGTTCTGAAAAAAATAAACAACAAAAAACACTTTTGGAGAGATGAATGAGTTTTTGGTTGGGAAAAAGAAAAGGCTTTGAAATTTATTATAGATTCATAACTATTAGCACCCTTTAACTTAACAAAGCCAAAACCCAGGCTTTGTTAAATAAGTCCTAATTTTAGTTTACTTTTTTAACAGAATTTCTAAGCACTTAGAATAAAATTAAATCCAAGAAGAACCAATATAGCGACATACCAATATTTATTCACAAAATCAAACCATTCCATAAAAGAAATTATACTTACTTATTAAAAAATGTTTCTATTTTATATTTTCTTTTCATCCTTACATTTAGGACATTTCTTCGCTTTACCTTTCTTGTAAGGAAAGTGTCCGTGCTTGTCATAGAACTCTAAGTCATCTGTGCATCTCTTAATTAATTCTGGTGTTACTTTCTGAAATTTTTGTTTAGTCATTTAGCAATCTCCCTCAAAGCATTAACAATTTCAACTTCTGCCAGAGTATCTAAACAGCAATATTTCTCTAAAGCATCTCTAACTTTTTGTCGGTCTTCTTCTGAAACATCATTATAAGTAACTCGTGCAAATTCAAAACTCGCAACATCACCTTTGGAAATATCCATTCCATCGTATTTTAAATCTGAGTGCAAAGGCAGAACTTTCTTTATACTAACCGAACCTTTTTGTTTGGAATCATAATAATAGAATTTATCAAAAACTTCCATCAAATCTTTTATTCTTGGTAATAAGTTATCTTCTATTAATTCCTTATATTCTGGGAAAAATTCAGCAAGTTCTTTCAAAACCATCTTTTCAAACCTTTGATTATAAACCAAAATGTCTCCCTTATCGCCAAGATTATCTTTCAATGATTGAATTAATGTAGGTCTTGGGTCTTTTGTCCCTTCTGCCAAGAAAGAAATGTGTTTTAATTCTCCATTTGGTTTATCTTGAATATGCAAACTAAACTGAAAAGGAATCTGTTGATAAGGTCTTGAATTATCAAATCTTGGAACTGCTGAGCTAATTGTTTCAAAATCAAAATAATAAATTGGATATTGTAAGTTATCCAAAAACTCTTTTATTTGTTTTTTGTCAATATGCTTTTCTCCATTTTCTGCAACATATTTCTGAATACTTTGTTTATCATTAAGTTTAAACCAATTTGGAATATCAACCATTTTAATTATTCCTTCTTTGTAAAGTGGAACTGCTTTTTTCTTTAAAATTCTAACAAACTCAAAAATATTATTTTCTGGTAGAGATTCCATAAATTCATCTTTGGCGATATTGTCATATTCAATAGTTAATAAATCATCAACTTGAAACTCTGGACATTCTCCATTAATACAATCTAACATAGTCATTGCTCTTGACTCTACTTTTTCAATAGATTCAACTTTCTCTGTAACTTCTGTCTGCATTAAAAGTTCTTTAGAATTAATTTCTCCTTGTTTCACATAATCAGGATTTACATGGAGAACAAAACATTTTCTTATTTTCAAACCTGATTTTTCATAAACATATTTTTGGAAAGCCAAATCTTCTAAGTGAATTTTCTTAGCTTTTGTTGAACTCTTAACTTCAATAATATCCCATTTATCATTTTCAACAGGCAAGAGAATATCTCCTCTTGAATATAAATCTTCATGTAGAAAACTCGCCTGAAATAAAGGAACTCTTTTTTGTGTATGTTCTTTAGTCTTTTCTACTTGTTCGTCAAATTTAAATTTAGATAAATCAACAATATCGGGAAAAAGCTGTTTAGCATATTCTTCAATTACATAACCTTCTTCAAATCGTGCCTTGTCTAACTCTGTTAGCTCAGGTATTCTTTCTTTGTCGTTTTTGTTAATCCAAAGCCACCTCAAACATTGAATCCCACAAATGTAGTCGGATTTTGTTAGCATTTTAATCACTTAGAATCTCAACTTTTAAATTTATTATTCTTTGGTAATTTTCTCTAATCCTTTCTTTAATTTCCTCAACTAAATTATATTTTTCTGCAATTTCTTTTTGTTTTTCTAAATCAAACTCTCCCTTCTCATCAATTGGAACATTTATATTTAAGATGTACAATTTTTCATCTCCAACTTTATTTTTCCAATTAAATCCTTTTTCTTTAAAGAGGATTTTTAGTTTCCATAATAAAAATTCATAGTCTAAATGATTTGATTTTTTAACTAATAATTTTGCATCAGAATTAATACTAAATTTGTGTTTTGGTCTATAGAAGATTGTTCCAGCATAAACCCCATTTGTTGTTATTTGAACACATTCTATATTGTAATCAAAAGAATTTATACTCCCGAGAATCCCATTATTTTTTGTATTTGAAGAATAAACTGGGAATTCTCCCTCATTCACATTAACATATTTTTTTGTATATTTTGAATTTCCCTTTTTCAGTTCAAAAATTTTATCAAAGGAAAAATTTTCTTTATTTCCCTCTAAAATTATTTCTACATTTAAATTTTCTATTCTATCATAATCTAATTTTAATTTATCTTTTATAGATTCTATTTTATTGAATTTGCTTACTATCTCCTTTTGCTTTTCCAAATCAAATTTTCCATCTTTTCTTAATGGGATTTTTATTTCTAAATTTCTTAGTTTTCCTTTGTATAGTTTATTATTCTTATTAAGTCCCAATGAAGGAAGTATGTTATTTATTTCAATTGCTACAAAAGGGAGATAAATTTCATCAGATTTTGTTATAATTATATTTAAGACATCATTGGCATAGAAAGTTTCATCTCTAAAGAAAGCCGAATAATCTGTAGCATCCGCATTAATAGTTATACATTCTCCAGAAAATTTTTTAGATTTTGGAACAATTTCCTTTATTTTATCCGAAACAAAACCTAATGATTCTCCTTTGTATTTTGATGAACTATATACTGGAATATTTCCTTCTGCTTTATTTATGTCTTCTTTCCTTATTCTTTCTCCGTTGTCTACCTGAAAATACTTCTCGTCTCCTAAACTAATTTTTGTAAAAGAAGTCTCCATTATAATTCCTCCAAAATTTTACTTAGTTCCTCAAAATCATTTTGTATATTTTTTATTTCTTCTTTAAATTCTTCAATAGTTATTACTTCCTCTTTTTTAGTTATCCCAATCTTTTCTTTCTCTTCTTTTTTCCACCATCTTTCAATAATCCAGTGTTTTTCTTCATCAAATTTATCAAAAGGAATCATTTTACAACGAGGGTCATCAGAATCAAATGTTTTAGGGCTTCCTTTAGACTGATTAAATAAATTCTTTGCTTTATCTAAATCATTTTCTTCTATTTCAAATCTATCAACATTCAATTTTTCTCCAATATTGGAAACTAAATAAGTGAATACAGGGAAATCTTGAATTTCTTTTTCATCATTCTTTTTTGTTATTACCAAAATATATGTTTTTTGAGGGGTATTGAAAAATGTTTTCATAGGAAGAGAGATAACTGCATTAACATAACAATATTTTTTTACTTCATCTCTCATCTTCTGATTAACAGGCAGATTAAAAATGCTATCAGGAAGTATAATAAAAGCAGTACCTTCTTTCTTTAGGTTTGATAAAATCCATTTTAAACTTAATCCTTGAACCCCTGCACCACTATTTGAATAAAAATCCTCCAAACCTTCTTCTTCAATTTCTTTTCTTATTGTACTCATACCGCTTGTTATATAAGGCGGATTTGTCAAAATTAAATCTGGTTTATCTTCTTCGTCATCAAACATCTCTCTAAATGTTCCCAAATTTGAATCAGATAAAAAGTGAAAAGTTTCATTAATTAATTCGGAAAATTTATTGGTAAGGGTGGGATTTTTTTCAACCAAATCTGAAAGATAAATTAGCATATTTGCTTTTGCCAAAATTATTGTTCTTCTTTGTTCATCATTATCTTCTCTTCCACTATCATAACCCAACAATTTAACACTGGAATTAATCTTGCCTCCTTTAGGTGTAAACTTATTTTTTATACTTGAAGAGATTTGGAAAGGCTCCAACACGAATCCTCCCACCCCACAAAAAGGGTCGCAGATAAATTTGGACTTGTCAATATCTGCCATCTCAACGATAGATTTAACCACTTTTCTTGGAGTGAAGAATTGCCCCAATTTACTTTTATCTTTACTCTGTTTCAAAAATGTTTCAAAAAGTTTTGTTTTAAACTCTTTTTTTATGTGTCTCAAATCTCCGAATTTCTGATATTTTTCAATTGTATCTTTAAATAATGTTGCTTGAGACAGCACAGGGGTTCCATCTTTATTAACAAATATTGTTCCATTTATTATTCCTGTTTGGTCATTTCCAGCAGGAAATAATTCTTTTATTTTCTTTCTACACTTTGTAGCATAATGTTCAAGAACTTCTTTGTTGGGATAGCCTTCATTATACATTTTTATAAGATGATTAAAACTATAATCTCTTTGCAAAACACCCAAATCACTCAAAAACTTAAATATGAAAACCTCAACAACATTATAAAGACAAGCAGTTGGATTATCCTTTGTACTTATATAGATGCTTTGCCAAACATTTTTTGCGAGAGGTGTGGGGTCTGTCTTTTCCGTAGCTTTTAAAATTGAATTGTCTTTATCTGTTTCAAGAAGAACCCTTTCAATAGTTTGATATGTTTCTTTTGTGTCGTCATCAAATTTATTAATATCTTTTTGATTCTTTTCTTTCAAATAGAATTTCTTTTGTAGTTTCTGTTTATCATCATTTAGTATAAAAGAATAGCTTCTTTTTCTTCCAAATTCATCTTTATAAGAATTTGTTTTATCTTCATCATTTGGATTTATCCAATGAGTAACAATACCGTCGGTGATTACCCCCATTTTTGCATTTAACACTTGGCACACATCGTTACATTGTTCAATGGCTTTTTTCTTTTGTTTGTCTGTTTGAAATTCCTTTGGTTTTTTCCATTCTATAGAAACTAAAACTTGAGGAACTTTTTTATTTCTCCTATCCACTACTAAACCATCTGCTCTCCTTTTTTCATAGTCCCCATAACTCTTTTTTTCAATAACCCTGCTTGATTTGTATTGTTTTATTGTTGTAGAATGTAACGGAAAGAATTCATACTCTCCAACAAAGATTCCTTGCTTATCTAATCCTCTTGAAATCTGCTCTTCACTTGCCATATATTTAACAGGTTTTTTCCCTTTATAGATTTTTCCCTTGCGATTCATCTTATCACCTCTTTCTCAACAACAAACTCTCCCCTAACTCCGAGTTCATTTATTTCCTGAATAATTACGCAAATGTTATGGCAAAGAATTTTTAAGAGAAGTTCGTTGATTTGTGCTGTCTTAGTTTTAGAACGAAGATTATCTTTAAACTTCGTCTTAATCATGTGGAACACCGTCTCAACATTACTCCTCTTATGATAATGTTCTAAAAACTCATCATGCTTGTAAATAAAATAATGATACATTTTTTTCCATATTCCACAACTTGCTCTTTTGCCACGAACATTTTTCTTAAAGGGAATGAAGGGGACAGCACCAACATCCTCAATCGCTTGTAAGTTCTTACGAGAACTGTAAGCCTTGTCTCCACTTACTTCGCCCACCCTAAAAGTCTTAGCTGTCTCCTCAACTAAGCGAGGCAATGAAGGACTATCATTCACCTCTCCTTCAGTAATTTCACATCCAGTTATAATGTTAGTTTTTGTTCCTGAAATTAAATGTGCCTTTAACCAAACTCTATATTTTCTTTCCTTTCCCCATTTTGTATCAAACCATCTCGCAAATCTTGAAGTAGAAAAACCTGAACTGTCAACTGCAAAATTTGTTTCAAATTCTTTTAATGGACTTGCACTAATAGAGATTAATTGTTTTAGAATTTCTGTTAAATCTTCTCTTTGCATAAAATAACAAATATTAGCATAGGTGCAAGTTGTTTCAACAAGATTCATTTCTTTTGCTATCTTGAAATCAGAGATAAATCTTCTTAGACTAAAAGTGGAATAAACTTTCAATGCAGAGGCAAACAACATATCTGAAATTGGAAGTGTTGGTCTTCCAAATTTATATTCTGGTTGTTCAATATTACCACATAAATCTTTGAGCAATTTCATAAAAATTAATTTCTCATTTGTCTGTGCATTATTGTAAGCCTTCCAATCCTGTTGATAAGAAATTTTAACTCCTTTTGTTTCTGTTACTTGTCCTTCTTCATTTATCTGTCTCTTTACATAAAATTCTACTGCGTAAATATGCTTACACTTTTTATGCCTCATAGCACAATCAGGACAAGAACAAACTGGTCTGTCTTTCATAAGTTTCACTACATATTGTTTTGAAGTATTTGTTTGGGAAGTGACTCTCCAACCTTGAGAAACTTTTACTATTCTTGTTGATTTAGCCAAAAGCTTTCCTCGTTCTTCTCTTGTGAGATTCTTCCAATCTGTTTTTAATGTTTGTTCCATTTTATATAATTCGGTACCATACATACTTTATATACTTTTCGGTACCACAAAATATACTTTAGAAAGGTTTATATAGTTAAATGGTTTTACTAAAACCATTAAGAAAAATGGTAGTAAAACCTAAGACAGAATTAAATGAGAAGGAGATATTCAGTTTATCTCGTGATGATAGAGAATTATATATCCAGAGATATATTTTAAGTTTATTAGAATCTAACAAGACCTCTGGACTAACCTTGAATACTCTCAATCGCTTGGTTACTTTTGTTAGTAAACCTACTTTACTTAAACACCTGAATACATTAATGGCTAAAAGACAAATATACAAGGTTAAAAGAGGAAATGCGGTTGAATATTATCCAAATCATAGACCATTGCATCCTTTAATAAGCAAAATCATAACTCTTCAAAAAAAGAAATATAAATTCCAATTAATTGAATACGAAGATGGATTACAATTATATATACAAGAAATTAATAGAAATGTTTATGGAAAAGAAGAGGTTGCTGGAGGAATTTTGATACCCTTTACAGATTTAAACCAAATAACTACTTATCTCCAAAAAATAGAAAAAGAAAAATTAAAAATAATTGAAAATTTTAAACAGCAAAAAATAAAAGAGATAGAATCTAAAATAGATGGGGAAGAATACAATGAGTACTAATCTAAAAAATTCAGTTTATGCAGTAAGTCAGGAATCAGATTACCTCACAAAAAAAGTCAGATACGAAAATAAGGTCAATGGAAAATTATTAATTATGCCCCTATTTTCTCCTTATATAAGAAGTTCTTTTGATTTGAAGATTCTTACCAAGTATATTTCAGATTATAATTATTCTCATAATTTAAGGGGGATTGTTGTGCCTATAGATAGAGCTGATTTATTAGATAAGGTTCCAGAAACTATGAAAAATACTTCTCTTGTGATTATAGATACACTTCCAGAAGTTTTTTATTATGGTTCTCTGAAAAAAGAAATTTATCAAAGGTATTCAAAAATTTCTGGATTACCTAAAGAAATAGTAAAGTTATTACAAACGCCAAATAATACACAAAATTGGGCTTCAAAAGAAGACCAATATTCAGAGATGATTGATTCAATTTTATTAGAAGATGATGTTAGGGTTAAACTAACTACGGCTGTAATAAATGCACAATTAGAAAAAGATGTGGATATAGTAATACCTTTCTCTCCTTTAATATTAAATGATTCAGTAAGTTTTCTTGCAACCCAAAGATTTTATGAACAGGCTCAAAGATTATTTTTAGGAACTATAACAGATATAGACGAAGAACTTGGAAAGAGAATAGCATTACCTTTATTCCTTCATGAATCCATTCTATTTAATACAAAATTAATAAATCAAATTATTAATTATATTAATACCAATGAACATGCCTCAATTGTATTAAAAATATACTTTTCTGGAAATAAAAATGTTAAAGATTTAGATTTTGACCAAGTTATAAATTTATCAAATTTACTAAAAGCTATAGGGATTTATTCCAAATTTAATTCCTGCCCCGTACACTTACTTTGTGATTTATCTCTTGGATTAATTTCTCTAATGTATGGATTTGATAGTTATTCCCAACCATTTAATGATAAGCAAATTGAAACAGAAGGAGCTCCAGATATAACAAAATTAAAATTAAGGAATCCTACAATTGATTATGGAAAAATCTATAGTATGGATTTAAGGAAAAAAATTTACCACAAAAATTATGTCGCTCATATAAAATATAATAAAAATATCCTTCCATGTCCTGCAAATAAATATTGCAACAAACACATAAGTGGTTTAGATGTTTTAAATATGAAAAGACATACCTTTTGGGAACATGCAAGACTTCATAATTTAGAGAGTAAAAATTATGAGATAGATGAGATATTAGATTCAATACGGGAAAAAACTATTAGAGTCTTTAAAAGTAGATTTAATAACTTTTTTAATCAAGCAATACTCCCAAATTAATTCTTTGATTTTTCAATAATAATTTTTCCTTTCTCAGCCCTTACATGAAGCCTCTTACCTAAAAGACCAGAAATTTTTACAATTTCTTTTGGTATTGATGGAATCATATATTTTTTGTATTCTTTATCACCAACCTTTTTATTAGATACTTCTGCAATTTTCATTAATTAAATTAGAATAATAATATTTATAAATATGTCGGTACCATAATTTATATGGAAAGAACTAATGAAATGTTAAAGTTGGGCGAAGCATTTGTTAATGAGGGGATTAAAAGGTTGAAGGAATATAAAATAGAAAGACCAAATTTTATATATGACCGACACAAAATGATTATAAAAAAGAGATTTGCTGTTGTTGAGTTTATTAATGGATTAGAATTAATTCTAAAGGCGGTTATGATAAGAAAAGGGTATAATATCTATATCTTAAAAAGGAAATTATTCAAAAAGAATGAGAAGATGTCTAACATGATTAATCCAAAAAGAACTATAGATTTATTGGATGTAATTGAATTTTTTAGAAAAAATTATCGTGATTTACCTTTCAATGGGATTGATGAACTAAGAGAAATAAGAAACCAAATTGTCCATAAGGGAACTGAAATAGGGACAAAAAAGAGAGAATATTTTATTGATTCAATAAATTGTATAATTGGTATATATAGCCAAGAAGGAATTAAACACAGAAAATTCTTAACACAGCTGGAGGGGTCAAAAGAACTTATTTGACTTTTTTAACAAGGGCTACTTATTTAACAAAGCCCAAAACCCAGAAACCTTTAAAAACCAGAATAAAATATTTCTTATATGCCGAAAGTAAGAATAAAATTAAACAGCACAGACATTAGCATGCTTAATTCTATTTGCGAATCTATCAAGGAAATAGCGAAAAAATCAGGAATAACTATCAGCGGTCCTGTTCCACTTCCGACAAAAAAACTCAAAGTCACGACGAGAAAATCACCTTGTGGAGACGGCACAGCGACTTTTGACAGATTTGAAATGCGGATTCACAAGCGTCTGATTGACCTGCCTGCAAATGAAAAAGTCCTGCACCACATTATGAGAATGAGAATCCCGAAAAATGTCAATATTAAAATTGAAATGAAAGATTAAATGTATACTTTCTATAAACTAAATTATTAAAAAAGGTGTATTTTTTAATTATCTCATGGGTTTAGATGGGCTAATATTAGAATGGCCAGAAGATGAAACAAGAGCAGAGCAATTAAGACTAAAGAAAATAGAATATGCTAGAAGGATAAAAAGAAACAAAAGAATTCTATCAGAAGATACAAATTGCCATCCTGAATTAATCAAGAAGATTTTAAAGGGGTCTCAAAATTACATAAACCTTATTATCCTATCAACATTGCAACGCAGAAAAAAAATAGATACTTATAATTTTTCATTAGAACTTGCAGAGAGAGGCTTAATTATTAACAGTGAATCAATTGAAAAATACGACGAAGCATGTGATATTGTTCGAGACTACTGTGAAACTGGCGGGAGAAATGTAAGAGGTGGAACAGGGCTCCCAAAACTGTGATAAAAATTTATTCAATAAAAACACAAAATCTTAAATACTCTTTTTTCTAAATTATTTTATGGAGCGGGATATAGGAAAAATAAAAAAGAACGACACATCAGATATTGTAATTCGTATTGATGATTTCGGAGGGAAAACAGGGCTGACAATTCGCGAATTTGTAACAAGTGATAGATATACTGGCTTCACAAAAGCAGGTGTAAGAATTTCAGCAGATGATTTTTTAAAATTCAGAGAAATGATTAATTCAATCTCCCTTGAAGATTTAAAAGATTCAGGAGAAAAAAAGCCTGAAAAACCAAAGCCGAAAAACCAAAAAAGCCTGAATAACTCTAGTGAAGACTTGCCTGATTACTGATTCTAGAGTCTTAATTTATTTGTTGTTGGGATGGATTTGAAAAGATTTTTTCTAAAATTCTTGATTTCTCCTCACGGGTCCAGACAGTAATTTTAGCGTCTGGTTCATTAAAAGAAATGTCCCATGCTCTTTCAGGACTTAAATTTAATCTGTAAACATCAACCTTTCTTTTATCAAATCTCTCCAATGAACTTTCAATCTCTCTTTCATCATAAAAAGATTTGAAAACAACTCTGTCAAACCCCCTGTATGCTAAAAGATTATTTGTGCAGTCGTTGCATGGAAAAATAGTTGCATAAACAGTAAAACGGTTTAAGTTTAGTCTTGTTATATGCGAGGCAGCATTTTGCTCTGAATGAGTTCCCCAGCATTTTCCTGTTCCATGAGTAATTCCATATTTCTCTCCTGTTGCTCTTTCTTTTCTGCAGTAGCCTAAATCCAAACAGCTCTCTAAACCAGGAGCAGCACCATTATACCCGCTTCCAAGTTCAAGATTAGTCTTACTATCAACAATAACAGTTCCTGCATGAACATTCAAACAAGAAGACCTTCTCGAAGTATCAATTGCCTTTAACATAAAATATTCGTCCCACGACGGACGAATATCATTTCTTTCTTTTAAATTTACCATCCCAAAATCAGTAACAAGAGTTTCCCCATCTCTCTGAAAAACCTCTGTGTGTTCATAATCTCCTAAAATAACATCACCACATTTTAATGCATATTTTGTTTTCAGTCTAGGTTCAAAAGATATCCCCACAGATTCTTCTTTTAATTTAATAATCTCAATCCTGCCTTTTAATTTTTTATTAGACTTCTTTAAATGTTTTAAAACAGAATCTAACTTTTTATATATGTTAATCATACATAAATACAATAAAGTAATTTTTAAATACTATTATAATAAAAAAGATAAATGAGACAATATAATTTAACTCCTCCGCAGAGAAAGAATTATTGTGTTCCTTCATGTTTACAGGCAATTTTAAGAAAACATAATGCAGAAGTCTCGCAGGACAAAATCGCAAATGTTTTGATAAAAAAAGAAAATGGTTTTATTCCAGAAGGCAAGATGCTTGAAGAATTTTTAAAACAAAAAGAGTTATTATATAATTTTTATTGGTATAATAAAACACCTTTTAATGAGCCAGATAGTTTATTAGAATTCAATCCTAATAAGGACATATTAATAGGCTTAGATGAACACTGTTTCTTGTGTTTAGATTACCAAGAAAATAGGATTATTTTATTAAATCCTAATGATATTTCAATGAAAGAGATAAATCATCATGACATTTTAAAAAGGATGCATGAGGCAAAATCTGGATTTTTTGGATTGATGAGTAGAATAAAAAATCAATTATGATTAATCACAATTATCTTTAAAAACAAAAATCTAATTTTATTAAAATGGTAGAAGTAAGAAAAGAAGATTTAGAAAGAGTTAAGGAGCAGATTTATTCTATAAGAGAAAAGATTGCTGAAATACAAGGACCAAATTCTGTAGGAGAGAAAGATTTTGTTTATATTGAAGCCAGAGATTTAGATGATTTATATTTCCAGTCAGTAATGGGGGCACTAAAGCATGGAGAATTAAATCCTGTTGAAGAAGGAAGTCATGCTGGCTCAATTAGATTAGAATTCCCTGGATTTGGTTGTTGTGTTAAAAATCCTACTACAAGACCTTTAGCTCCAAGTACTAGAGAAGGTATACCTGTAGCAACAGATGATGAAGCAATTCATAAATATTTTCAGAATTATTTATTAGATGGAAGATTAGAACCTAATGAGCATTATAGATATAGTACTTGGATTTCAGGTATTCAAAATCCTAATATTCCATTAGAACATAAAGGAATTCCAAGAGGAACAAGACTTAATCAATTAGAATGGTGTGTTAAACATTTTACAGAAAAAGGTTATGGAACAAATCATTGTGCAATAACCGTCGGATGTGCAGAAGGATTACAAAGGTATGATTGGCCTTATAAAAATGAATCTGAAAGAGGAACTACAGAATGTTTAAGAGGGATTTCATTAAAAATAAGAAAAGAAAATCAACTAGATGTAAGCACTTTCTGGAGATCATGGGATTTATATAACGGCTTTCCAGAAAATCTTGGAGGATTTGCTCATTTAATAGAATATACTGCTAATCTAATAAATGCAACAAAAAAAGAAGAACAATCTGAAGTTAAACCAGGACGACTTTATGCTTATAGCGACGGACTTCATATTTATTCCCACAGCCTTGATTTAGCTAAACTTTGGGCTAATATAAATTAACCTTCAAACCTGAAACTCTCTCTCGCCCTGAGTAGAAACTCTTCCACCCTGCCACTGTCCACGGTATTCTGAAAAATTTTCTCCTGTTTTAAAAAAAAGAATATGAACAAATCTTGCTCCAATTTCAATTTTAAAATTATTTTTTCCCAAATTAGCCATCCCAAAAGTCAGCTCCCCTGAATATCCTGGTGAAGCTGTTGCAGTAAATAAACCAACACCGCATCTCTGCAAAGTTGAACGCGGACGAAAAATAGCAGCAATATCCGACGGTAAATTGACTTTTTCTATTGTTTTCACCAGCACAAAATCTCCTGGCTTAAGAATAAAATCTTTCTGCTCCCCAAATTTAGCAACAGAACCAGCCCGCGGGGTGTGCCTTTCAACCTCTCCTAAAAATGCCTCACCGCCCTCAATAACAAAAACTTCTCCTAATCTCAAATCAAAACCCGAACCTTCTGGATTTTCTAATTCACGCTGTGATAAATTTTCAACAAGTTTATTTTCTCTTACTAACCTCAACAGCTCTTTTGTTCCTAGCATATTAAAAAAATTTTAATCTATTAATAAAGATTTATGTAATAAAAATAATATAAACAAGTTTTTGCATTCAGAACTTTGGCATCAACTCATTATGCCCCACTTGCACAATCAAATCAATTTTTCTCTCAAACTCCCTAGGCAAAATTGGAGTGTCGCACGCACCAAAACAACTTCCAAGCCAAATCAAAAACTCTGTTTTTCCTTCTGTTTTTCCTTCAAGAAAATCAACAGCAGCAGTTGCATATGGTTTCAGCCCGTCGGCAAACTGCAGTAAAACAATTTTAGCCCTCTTTTTTTTAATCTCTAAAACTATTTTCTCAAAATCAACTGAATAATTTTTTTCCAAATCTGACATGGATTTCATTAAAAGAACAAGAAAAACTTATTTTTAAGAATTACGGCAACCCCTGTCATGCACACTCCACAGTATATTCTTCTCAAGCAGACTAAATTTTCCTTCAAGCAAAAATTTATTGGGCTTCTTCCCATAAATTTTAATTAAATTGATTATCTCTCTAATACAGTCACTAAAATTAAGATTTGGAGAATAAATTGCATATGAAAGAGCCTGTTTGCAAGAATCAATATAAAACCCTTCAGCATAAATATCAAAAAATTCTCTATTCTTAATAACTTCCAGAAGAAATGGATTTCTCGAAGAGTTCATAAAAAAAGCTTATCTTAAAACTTTATAAATAAATCTATGCTGAAATAATAATTGTTGAATCCCCTGTAATTTTAAGTTCTTTTAAATTTCCTTCAAGAAACATCTTCCCTCTTGTGACTTCTAAATCTCCTAAAAAACTCTTTATAGAAACTTCTTCATTCTGTATATTAAAAAACTTTTTTCCGTCGTCAATCCGCATGACTCCTGATGTAACATAAGCAATCTCTTTAATAAAAGCATTCTCACTAATTTTAAAAGTTTTGTAATTAAATTCTCCTTCAATAGAAACTTTCACAGTGTTTCCTGTCCTAGGAAGAACAGGCACCCCATTAACAGAAACTGCAGAAGCCCTCCCTGACAGTTTGGAGATTTTTTCAGAATCAAAGAAAATCTCCCCGTCATAGCCAGTAAAAACAATGTAATTATCTCCTTGTATTTCAAGTGAGAATTTTTGGTTTCCAACCTGCAGAAATGAATTAGAACTTCCTGACAAAACCACTTCTGAGAACTGCCCCTTCAAATTCAATTCGGGAACAGTAAATTCAGCATTTATCCCAACATTTTTTTCAGGTTCAGAATCTCCTGCAATTTTTCCTGTAAAAGGAAGTCCTCCGTAAAAAGAAGTGTAAATTATCAGCAACAAGACAGTAAGAAAAACAAAAAAAACAAATAACTTAAAACGATGTTTTTTAGGAATCGTTCCTCTGAACATTCCAGTTTCATACGCTTCCACTATACTTCCCTCCCCATTGCACTGCTTGTTTTTGTAATTCTTCTCTTTTCATTAATGCTGTGTTCCAGAAACTTTGAAAACTTTTCAGGTTTATCAATGTTTTTAACCATAGTAGTGCTATCTCTTGCAAATAACCTTACATTCACATTTCCGAATCTAAATATTCTCTGCCACCAATTCTGGTCAAAGGCAATATAACTTATAGCAAAAAAATCAATCCGTCTGACAGCTTTGCTCGGAGTCAATATTCCCTGCACATGAACAAGAGAATCCTGATTTATCTCATAAAGACTGTTGTACCGATGGAATTCTGTAAATTTCAAAACAAGTACGCAAAATATAATAGCAGAATAAAACGAAATTTTATTTATAGGGTATCCTTCTATTTTAATATAAATCACAACTGAAAGAAGAATAAAAACCATTATATAAAAAGGAAGATAGTACTTTCTTGAGGTTCTTATTCTCATGATTCCTGTCTCCTCTTTTTTTCCAAGCATTCTTAACAAATACAGAAAGACAATCTTATAAATATTTGTTTTATTTAACAACTCTTTTCCTGCGAAAGATAGTTTTATTTTCTCTTTCAAATCTTCTTACCAGTTTCTCAAAAAGAAATATTTCACCCTTCTTGAGGTAAATATAACCGCAGATTGATACGATAAATGCACCTATGCTGTCAAGTATTAAATCTCTCATAGTATCTATAACTCCAATCCTGGTGTCAAAATATCCGTAAACTAATTCTAAATTTCTAGCTTTCTGCATATTGAGTGCGAAAAAATTATCCATATAATATTCAAAAATCTCCCACAACGCCCCAAGTGCAAGTGCAAAGCAGAAAGTAAAAAATGCTATCACCGCCGGGCTTGCCTTGAATTTTCCGGTTTTATAAAAAACATATAAAATCAAAAACCCTGCAAACCCTAGAGAGATTCCTGCAGAAAGATGAAGCATTGAATCCCACCACCAGATTTTATAATAAAAATCTCTCACTTCTCCTAGAAAAATACCTGCATAGATAAACAGAATAATAATCATTTCAATTTCAGGCGGAAGATTTATTTTGTATTTCTTCTCCACAAAAAAAGGCAGGAAAGTCAGCATAAAAGTAATCAAACTTACAAAAATAATCATCCATTCTCTCTCATAAGCTCCAAAAAAAATCGCTATAATGAGAGTGATTCTTATAAATAAATTAAAGAAGAAATATATTTTGCTGAGAATATCTTTATCAACCATAATAAATAAAAATTATTAAAATTTATAAAATTATCAGTCTCATTAGTTGCGAATCATTAGAAAACCTTTTAACTCCAAATACCTATTCTTGCTCATGACACTAAAAAAACTTCGACAGCCTATTGTTACTGTCTGCGGACATGTAGACCATGGAAAAACTTCAATACTGGATAGTATAAGAAGCACCTGCATTCAAGAAAAAGAAGCAGGAGGAATAACACAGAAAATTTCATTCACACTTTATCCCGCAGAACAGCTGAAAAAAACATGCCCTTTGATAGAAAAATCAGGAATAAAATTAGAAATACCTGGATTTTTATTTATTGATACTCCTGGACATGCAGCATTCACAAACCTGAGAAAACGAGGTGGCTCTCTCGCTGATTTAGCAGTTCTTGTCATAGACATCAACGAAGGAATAAAACCCCAGACAGCAGAAGTAATCCAGATTTTAAAGAACAACAAGACTCCTTTTCTGATTGCACTAAATAAAATAGACAATATTTCAGGGTGGAGAAAGCAGGACGAGGATTTAAAAAAAAGTATTGAATCACAGGCGCATAATGTAAAAAATATTTTTCAGGAAAGATATATGACTTTAATCGGCTCTCTGAATTCGCATGGATTTGACGCTGACTTATTTTATAACATAAAGGATTTCACAAAAAGAATAGCACTGATTCCCTGCTCTGCTAGGACAAAAGAAGGGATTCAGGAGTTGGTAATGATGCTCTGCGGACTCAGCCAGAAATATCTTGAAAACAAACTGCAGTTGGGCGAAGATGCAAAAGGGGTGGCTCTTGAGATTAAAAAAAACAAAACAGCAAGTTACATTGAAGCGATAATCTACGACGGAGAGTTGTCAAAAAAAGACGAAATCGCAATTTCAAATTTTGAGGGAGAGCCGATTATAACTAAAATAAGAGTCCTCGAAGAAATAGAACCTCTATGCTCAAAATTCAAAACAAAAGATAAAGTCCATGCTGCGACAGGAATAAGAATGCAATTGACATCAAAAGAGGAAATTCTTCCAGGAATGCCTTTTGAAATTTACAGGGAAAACACAGAAGAACTGAAAAAAAAATTCAAAAAAGAAGTTTCAGAAAATGTCAAAACAGAAAAAAAAGGGATTATAGCAAAAGCAGATTCACTTGGAAGCTTAGAAGCCCTTCTGACATTATTAAAGCAGAGCAAAATACCTGTTGTCAAAGCAGGAATAGGGAGCATAAACAAAACAGATGTGATTTCTGCAAAAGCAAATCTTGAGATAAACGAAACCGACGCTGTAATAGCAGGATTTAATGTTTCAGTCAATGAAGATGCGCAGATTCTCAATAAAGAACACAGAGGAAAAATAAAAATCCTCGCAGAAGAAGTTATTTATAAATTAATAGAAAATGTAGAAAAATTCAGGGAGGAAAAAAAGAGAGAAATAGAAAAGAGAAGACTTATGGCTCTTGCTACTATCTGCAAGTTAAAGATTTTGCATCAGTATGTTTTTAGAAATACAAAACCTGCTATTTTCGGTGTGCGGATAGAGGGTGGAAAATTAAAATCTGGGCTGAATTTAATAGATGACAAAGAAGAAAAAATTGGAAGGATAAAAAATATCCAGTCTGAAAACAAATCTGTAGAAGAAGCAAATGAAAGAATGGAAGTTGCTGTTTCAGTGCCAGGAGCAAATTTTGAAAGAGAATTAAAAAACAAGCAGTATTTATTTTCAGATATAACAGAAAGCCAATTCAGAAATTTCAAGAAAAATAAAGATTTGCTGTCAGGAAATGAAATGAAGATTCTGCAGGAGATTGCAGAAATTAAAAGACAGAAAAATGCAGATTGGGGGATGTGAAAATGAAACACTCTATTGCAAGAAATATCAAAAATAGAAATCAGTTAAAATCAATGGTGGAACTAGGGATTGGTTTTGAAGAATACGACTCTATTGCAAGAAACATCAGAAGAGTATCATTAATCCCATTACATAAAAGAATAAAAATTTTAGAAGATGGTAATGAAAGGATTTCAGATGAAACAAAATTAAAAATAAAAAATTTATTATTAGATATGGCATATGATAAAAGAGTTTACGACCTCGCAGAAATTAATTACTCCAAAGGTCCTCCAAAAGGAGAAGGGTTGTTCATAACTGCTATAGTTGATTATTTTTTAAGAAAGATTAATTAAAATTTAATAATACAAAGTATATCTCATTACATAAATTCTTAAAAATAGAATTATTATGAATTTGCATGAGTTCAGAAAACATAAATATATATTTTTTTACAGATGAGGAGAGAATAGTAATAAATAGAATACCCAATACTGTAATTTTGAAACATTATTTTATTAAATATGGGAGAGGAACAGTAAGTAGTGAAACAATTAGAACACTGGAACCAGAAGGTACCAGAGATTTTACCAAAATAGATATTGGGACTAAAGTAGAAATTAATTTTAAAAAAGTTCACATAGAAAGAATAGCAAGAAATCTCAAAGAATTAAAATCTTTCTGTAATTAATTCCAAAACATTTTTAAGCAGTTTCTTTATCATATAAATATGCCATTCAAAATAAATATCGGAACAAAAGAAGGAAAAACTTACAAATTAGAATCAGAAGGAAGCTCACTTATAGACAAAGCTCTGCATGATAAAATCAACGGGAAAGAAATTTCTCCTCTTCTTGCAGGATATGAATTTGAAATAACAGGTGCGAGCGATAAAGCAGGATTCCCTTCATTAGAAGAAGTTGAAGGTGTGGGGCTGAAAAAAGTTCTGCTGACTTATGGGAAAGCCATGAAAAAACGCCCAAGAAAAGAAGGAAAGAAAAAACAGCTGTGCAAAAAACCAAAAGGGCTAAGATTGAGGAAAACAGTAAGGGGAAACAGAATTTCAGAAGCAGTCACTCAGATTAATTTAAAAATTTTAAAAGAAGGAAGCAAAAAATTATCTGAAATTTTTTCTGAGCAAAAAGCAGAAAATAAAGAAACTCCAGAGCAATAATCCTTAAAAAATATTTTGTTTTTATTTTATATGAAATCTCCACTTGCATACCGCATGCGTCCTGAGACTCTCGCAGAATTTGTCGGGCAGGAGCACCTCGTCGGAGAAAACAAACCTTTGAAAATCGCACTGGAAAAAAATAATCTTTCTTCTTCAATAATTTTTTGGGGTCCTCCTGGATGCGGAAAAACAACTCTCGCGCGTCTGATTTCAAAACTCACGGATTCTGAGTTTATTGAAATGTCAGCAGTTAAAGCAGGAAAAGCAGATGTAGAAAAAGCAATTCAGCATGCAAAACTTTTTCATAAAAAAACAATTCTTTTTCTCGACGAAATTCACAGATTCAACAAAGCACAGCAGGATTATCTTCTGCCGTCAGTTGAAAAGGAACAATCACCTTAATCGGAGCGACGACAGAAAACCCGTCGTTTGAAGTTATTTCAGCTCTTCTATCTCGTTCGCGGGTTTTTGTCCTTAATCCATTGACAGAGCAGGAGATTGAAAAAATAATTTTCCGCGCAGTTGAGAGAGAGAATTTTCAGATTTCAGGAGACAATATAAAATTAATTGCGCAGTTGGCGAACAGTGATGCACGTTCTGCCTTGAATATTTTGGAAATTTCAGCATCGTTGTCAGAAAAAGAAATTACGCGCGAAACAATTTTAAATTGCGCGCAAAAATCCCTGCGTTATGATAAAGACGGTGAAGAGCATTACAATATTATTTCAGCACTTCACAAATCCATGCGGGACTCAGACCCCGACGCTGCTGTTTACTGGACTATGCGCATGATAGAATCAGGAGAGGATCCTAAATACATTATAAGAAGAATGATTCGTTTTGCATCAGAAGATATAGGGAACGCAGACCATCAGGCACTCACCGTCGCTGTTTCAGCAAAGCAGGCAGTTGAATTCCTCGGCTATCCTGAATGCGACACAGCATTAATTCAAACAGCAACATACTTAGCAAAAGCACCAAAATCAAATGCCTGCTACAAAGCAGTTCTCAAAGCAAGAAAAGAAATCAAGGAAACAGGAAATCTCCCTGTTCCACTCCACCTTCGCAACGCACCCACAAAACTAATGCACGAACTCGGATACGGAAAAAACTACAAATATTTTCACGAAGACAAAACAGCAGTTGAGCAAGAGCATCTGCCTGAGGAATTAAAAGGAAAAAAATATTATGAAGAAAAATGAAATTATGTTTTGTATGTAAAAGCACTTATCATTATGCACTTAGTTTATGTGAAAAACACTGGAAAGAATCTTATAAATACAGAAGAAAAGAAAGTGGAATCAAAGAACCATTTGCAAAAGGAGATTTTGTAATTTACAGGCAAAAACAGCCAGGAACTGACGAAGGAATAGTAATTGATTCAAGCAGATGCAATTATTGGGTGAAAGTGCAATTACTTCTCTCAGAAAAAAAAAGAATTATCCCAGTAACAGAACTGGAGAAGATAGATTCTTTATTTGAAGAGGCCAGCACTCCAGGATTTTTGCAGAAAAGATAATGGTCTATTCAACACACCCAAACCTTTTTTAATAAGATATTTCTAAATTTTTTATGGAGAATAATCAGAATATACCAGAACTAAATATCGGAGTTGTCGGGCATATTGACCACGGAAAGACAACTTTGCTGAAAAGCCTTACAGGAAAAAACACAGACACCCACTCTGAAGAGCTGAAAAGAGGGATAACAATAAAACTCGGCTATGCTGACATGACAATTTACCAAAAAGAAAAAGAATTTTCAAATAAAAAAGAAGCAGGGTTCAAACCAGTCAGGTACATTAGCTTTATAGACGCTCCAGGACATGAAATGCTGATGGCAACAATGCTTTCAGGAGCTGCTATTATCGACGCTGCGATTCTCGTTATTGCTGCAAATGAAGGGATAAAACCCCAGACAGCAGAACACTTCATGGCACTGCAGGCAAAAAAAATAAAAAACATAATAATAATCCAAAACAAAATAGATTTAGTTACAAAAGAACAGGCTCTTAAAAACTACAATGAAATCAAAAAATTTGTAAAAGGAACAACAGCAGAAAATTCACCTGTAATTCCTGTCTCAGCACAGCAGGGAATAAATATTGACAAACTTTTGGAAGAAATATGCAAAATTGAAATTCCGAAGAGAGATACAAAATCAGAGCCGGTCTTTTTAATAGCAAGGAGTTTTGACATAAACAAACCAGGAAAAGAAATAGAAAAACTCAACGGAGTGGTTCTAGGAGGAATTTTAAAAAAAGGAAAATTAAGTGTCGGTGATGAGATTGAAATCAAACCAGGATTAATTATAAAAAAGCAAAATCAAAAAATATACCAGCCACTCACTACAAAAATTTTATCTCTGCACAAGGGAGCAGATTCAGTAAAAGAAGTTTTCCCAGGTGCGAGTATTTCAGTTGAGACAGAATTAGACCCTTTTATGACAAAAAGCGACTCGCTAACAGGATGTGTTGTTTCTAAAAAAAATGTCCTTCCTGAAATCAGCGATAAAATAAGAATAAAAACAGAGTTGTTCGACGAAGTTTTAGGAATTGCTGACAAGAAAAAAGTAGAGCCGATTAAGACAAAAGAAATGCTCATGCTAAGTGTGAACACAACAATCACCATCGGAACAGTTGAAAAAATAAATAAAAACGAACTTGAATTATTTTTAAATATTCCAATAGTCGCGCTAAAAGGAGACAACACAGGAATTGCGAGAAACATCAATACGCATTGGAGATTAATCGGCTGGGGCGAGATTTTGTAACAAAAAGATTTATAAATAAATTTTTATTTAATAAAATATGAAAAAGAATTTAGCACTTATTTTAATGAGTCTATTCTTAATTGGTTTTGTATCAGCAGGAGTAACTGGTTCCATTACTAATGAAAATTTAGTAAATCAAGAGAACAAAAACAGCAACGAAGTTTTGGCTCAGACACCAAATCAGGAAGAAGTCCAGAAAAATATTACTGACAATGTTCAAAATCAAATAAGAGAGAGAATAAATGAAGCTATTCAAAGCAAAAACAGAATAAGAGTAAATATACAAAATCAATCTGAATGCCCTGAAAACTGCACCTGCACTGGTGTTGCAACAAAATGTCAGACAGAGAGAGGAAGAGAAATGACAATACAAGCAGGCAAATCAGGAAATGTTATTTTTCAGGTAAAAAATGCAGAAGCGTCAACAGAAGTGGAATTATATAAAAATGAGGGGAAAATATACGGAGTTTTCAGAAATAATCAGACAAAAAAAATAAACATGATGCCTGACCAAGTGAAGGAAAAAATTCAGGAAAGATTAAAGATAAGAAACTGCTCCTGTAAAATTGAATTAGATGACGATGGAGAGTATAAGATTCAAGTGCAGAAAAAAATGAGATTGTTTAATTTATTTCCTGTAAAAGCAAGGGTGCTGACAAATGTAAATGTTGAAACAGGAGAAATAATAAGAGTTAAAAATCCGTGGTGGGGCTTTTTAGCAGGTGATGTTGAAGAAGAGCCTTTGCTAGGTGCAGATTGCGGAACAGTAAGTCCTGAAAGCAAAGATGAATGTTGCATAGAAAAAGGATATGACTACTGGGATTCTGAAAAAGAAGAGTGTTTATTTCAATAAACTTTATAACTCACTTATTTTATAGATTTTAATGGGAATATATTCGCATTCTAAATTAAGCGCTTTTGAGCAGTGTCCTCTGAAGTTCAAATTAAGATACATAGACAAAATAATTCCTGAATCAGAAAAAACAATTGAATCCCATTTAGGAAGTGTAGTTCATTCTGTTCTTGAAATCCTGCACACAAAAGCCAAGAAAGGAAAAATATTATCTGTTGAAGAAGTAATAAAACATTATTTCAAAAAATGGGAAGAGTGCTACAAACCAGAAATTGTGATTGTCAGAAAAGACACAACAGCAGAAGATTATTTTAACAAAGGAATTAAATTTCTGACAGATTATTACAGGAAAAACCACCCGTTCGAAGAAAACACTCTCGCAGTTGAGAAAAAAATTAAAATTGAATTGGGAGAGCATTCTATTGTAGGATTTATAGACCGCCTGGTGCACAATGCTGAAAAAGATGAATATGAAATACATGATTATAAAACAGCAAACAGTATGCCCTTGAGAGAAGCAGTAGAAAACGACAGACAGCTTGCTCTTTATTCCCTTGCTATAAAAGAAATTTTCGGGCAGGAAAAAAAAGTCTGCCTTGTGTGGCACTATCTCGCGCACAATCAAAAAATCCGCTCCCGAAGGACAGACGAACAGCTGGAAAAACTAAAAAAAGAAGTTCTGGAATTAATTGAAAAAATAGAATCAACAGATAATTTTCATCCATATATTTCAAAACTCTGCGATTGGTGCGAATATAAATCCATGTGCTATGCATGGACAAAAAATCACAAGCAAAAAGAGCTGGATATTTGGTGACTAACTGCTAATTAAAAATCAAAGGGGGTGCCCACTCCTTCCCTAATATGTCTTTCAAGTAGTCCTTTATTGTGAAGGTTAATGTATAATGATTCTATATCTGAAAAAGCCCCGCCTTTACTATAAAAAGATTCCTCAGGATTTTCTGACTGAGATGCTTTCAGAATTTTTTCTCTAATCATATCTATGTCTTCTAAATAATCTCCAATTGATTTTCCGTATTCAATCATAATAAATCTTATATTCTCTTAAAAGTATATAATTAATCACTCCCATTCCCATTTTCATGAACTCTTATTAAATCAGTTACAAAATCTCCCTGCTGAAGTTTCACAATTCTTACACCCTGCGTCGCTCTTCCCATAACTCTTATATTTTTCAAAGAGGTTCTTATCACAATTCCCTTCGCAGTTGTTATTATTATATTATCGTCGTCATTAACAGAAGCTGTTGTGACAACATCCCCTGTTTTCTCTGTAATTTTAAGATTAATCACACCCTTGCCTGCCCTTGCTGTTTTGCGATAATCATTAACTGCAGTTCTTTTTCCGTAGCCGTTTTTTGTGATTGTTAAAATTGCAAATGTGTCAAGCACCTCCATGCTTACAACCTCATCGTCTTTCTCTAGTTTTATTCCAGTAACACCATAACTCGCCCTTCCCATCTCGCGGACATTGTCGCTGTTAAATCTTATTGCCTGCCCTCTCTTTGTAGCCAGCAGAACCTCCTGTCCTTTTTTAATAATTTCAACTCCTATTAGAAAATCAGAATTATCATTCGGAAGATTCACTGCTTTTACTCCTGAAGCCCGCGGTTTTGAGAAATTTTTCAAAGAGATTTTTTTTACAATTCCATTCTTCGTCGCCATGAATAAAGAATCTTCAAAATTTTTTACAGAAATAACACTTGTAATTTTCTCTTCTTTTAGTCCTAGCATATTTACAATCGCCTTACCTTTGCTGTATCTTTCTGCTTCTGGAATATCATATGCCTTCAGCCATAAAACTCTTCCTCTCGTCGTGAAAAACATAAGATAATCATGAGTAGAGCACAAAATCAACTGTTTTGCAAAATCTCCTGTCGCGAGGTTGCTCCCAATAACACCCCTTCCTCCTCTCTTCTGCTCTCTGTAAGTTTTAACATCCATTCTTTTGCAGTATCCTTTATCAGTAATATTAACTACAATTTCTTTCTGCTGAACAAGGTCCTTCTCTGAAATCTCGCTGATTCTCTGCATAACCTGTGTCTTTCTTTTATCCCCATATTTTTTCTTTAACTCACTGACTTCTTTTACAATTATCTTCAAAATTTCATTTACATCCCCTAAAATTTTTTCAAACTCCGTAATCTGCAGTTTCAAATTTTCTGATTCTTTTTTCAGTTTATCTTGCTCAAGAGAAGTCAATTGCTGAAGTTTTGTGTCCAATACTGCCTGCGCCTGTTTTTTGCTAATCTTGAAATTTTTTATCAAACCCTCAAGAGCCTCTGTAGCACCCTTGGATTTTCTGATAAGAGAAATAACATCATCAAGATTTTTCAGGGCAATCAAAAGCCCTTCGACAATCTCCTGCCTTTCTTTTGATTTTTTCAGTTCATATTTAGTCTTATTTGTAATTATTATTTTTCTGTAATTAACATAAGATTCAAGAACATCAAAAAGTGTAAGAATTTTCGGCTGTCCATTGAGCAGTGCAAGAAAATTAACACTAAAAGAATCCTGCAGTCTTGTGTACTTATAGAGGGAGTTTATAACAAATTTAGAATTCGCCCCTTTTCGCAGTTCAATAACGATTCTTATTTTTCCTTTTGAGGACTCGTCCCTCAAATCAGAAACATCTTTGATTTTTTTCTTCTGAATCAAGTCTGCAATCTGGGTTACTAAAGTAGATTTATTTAGCAGATAAGGAATCTCTGTAATAATAATTGCTTCTTTTCCTTTCACTGTCTCTGTCATAGTTTTCCCTCTGATTATTAATCTTCCTCTTCCAGTGCTGTAAAGTTCTTTCATGTCTCCCTGCACAATCCCGCCAGTCGGAAAATCAGGGCCGGTGATAATATTGCAGAGTTCATCAATAGAAATTTTTTTGTTTTTAACATAAGCAATAATCGCGTCGCAGACTTCCTCTAAATTATGCGGAGGAATATTTGTAGCCATACCAACAGCAATTCCAGTTGCCCCATTCAGCATCAATGCAGGAAGTTTTCCAGGAAGAAGCTCTGGCTCTTTAAGCGAGTTATCAAAATTAGGCGCGAACTTGACAGTTTCTTTTTCAATATCTTGCAGTAATTCAGTTGAAATCTGCATTAATCTTGCTTCTGTATATCTATAAGCAGCAGGCGGGTCTCCGTCGATGCTTCCGAAATTTCCCTGTCCGAAAACTAAAGGATATCTCAAAGAAAAATCCTGAGCCATTCTCACCATTGCGTCATAAACAGCAGTGTCGCCGTGCGGGTGAAATTTACCAATAACATCTCCGACAATCCTCGCTGATTTTTTCGTCTGGCTTCCTGGCTTCAAGCCCATTTGATTCATTGAATATAAAATTCTCCTCTGCACAGGTTTCATCCCATCTTCAATCGCAGGAATCGCGCGCGAAACAATAACACTCATAGCATAATCTAAATACGATTTCTTCATCTCTTCTGAAACTTCTGCATTCACAATATTTTTCTCATCAGTTTTAAATTCTTCTTTAGATGTCATTTTTATAATTCCTCATCATAACAGACAACAATCTCATTCTCGTCGTCAATTTCAAAATTTATTTTGTTTCTTGTTTTTTTCAACTCCTGAAGTTTTTCTATAAATTCGTCAATCTCCTCGCTGTTTAAACTAAATTCAAAAACATCAACATCAAATTCTTCTTCATTCATTTTTGCTCTCCAAATACTTCAAAAATTCATCTTCATTTAATTCTTTTTCTTGAACATCTTTTCCTTTCCAACTGCATTTTCTGCACTCCCACTCTTTTCCACCACCTTCTTCTGAATCCAAATTACTCAAAATCACCCCAACATCGTCGCTGCTACATTTAGGGCACACTTTTATTTTATAAATCTTCCCTGTTTTTTTTGATTTATTTTTTATCCCCCCTAATTTTTCATAATCTTTCTTAGAATCATATCCTTCTAAAATCCATCCTGGTGTTGAAAGTTTTGATTTTTTAGGCATTTTAAATATCCAAATTCGCCTGTGCGGCATTTTCCTGTATGAATTCTTTTCTTGACTGAACATCGTCGCCCATCAGCATCGAAAAAGTCTGGTCTGCTAAAATAGAGTCTTCAATATAAATTTTCTTGATTTTTCTCGTCTTAGGATTCATGGTTGTATCCCACAGCTGATTTAAACTCATCTCACCAAGTCCTTTAAATCGTGTTATATTTGCAGTCCCAAGTTTTTCTGTTATTTTTTTAAGTTCAGCGTCAGAATAAACATAATAATCTTTATTTTTTCTTATTCTATATAATGGAGGCAAAGCGACAAATATCTTTCCGTTTTTTATCAACTCGGGCATAAACCTGAAAAAGAAAGTGAGTAATAAAGTTTTAATATGTTCTCCGTCAACATCAGCATCTGTCATTATGATTACTTTTCCGTATCGCAGTTTATTTAAATCAAATTGTTCTCCGACACCTGTGCCGGTTGCAGTAATCATATTTGTAATCTCTTCGCTGGACAGAGCACGGACAGGATTTGATTTTTCAACATTCAAAATTTTTCCCTTCAAAGGAAGAATCGCCTGAAATTCCCTGTTGCGCGCATTTTTCGCACTTCCTCCTGCACTCTCACCCTCGACAATATAAAGTTCAGTATCTTCTGCTTTTTTTCTGGAGCAGTCATAAAGTTTTCCAGGAAGCCCTCCAAGTGAAAATGCATTTTTTCTCCTTACAAGCTCTTTTGCTTTTTTTGCAGCAAGCCTTGCTTTCACAGCTTCATAAGATTTGGAAATAATTTTTTTCGCAATCAAAGGATTCTCCTCAAAAAATTCAGCAAGTGCAGAAGTGACTATTGAATCAACAAGCCCTCTCACCTCGCTGTTTCCGAGTTTTGTTTTTGTCTGTCCTTCAAACTGCGGTTCTGGAATCTTTATGCTGATAATCGCAACTAAACCTTCGCGAACATCGTCTCCTGAAAAAGACTCGCCGTTTTTCAAAGTGCCTTTTTTCTTTGCATAGTCATTTAAAACTCTTGTCAGAGCAGTCTTAAATCCAGAAACATGCGTCCCGCCTTCAATAGTATTAATAGTATTTACAAATCCATAAATCGCATCTTTATATCCTGAATTATACTGAATTGAAATTTCAACAAGAATATTGTCTGATTCTCTTTTAAAATAAATCGGCTTGTGCAGAACTTCTTTTGACTTGTTCAGCCACTTCACAAATTCAATCAAACCTCCTGAATAAATAAAATCCTCTTTCTTTCCCTTAATGTTATCTTCAAGATGAATTCGCAGTCCTGCATTTAAAAAAGCAATTTCCCTGAATCTTGTTTCCAAAACTTTAAAATCAAAGTCAATTATTGAAAAAATTTCATCGTCAGGCCAGAAAGTTATTTTAGTTCCTGTTTCATTCTCGTCGCAGTTTCCAACAACAGATAATTTTGTTTTTGCATCTCCTCTTGAATATTCCTGACTATAAATTTTTCCATCTCTTTTTATTTCAGCAATTAATTTTTTTGAGAGTGCATTTACGCATGAAACACCAACTCCGTGCAGTCCTCCTGAAATAGCATATGATTTTTTGTCGAACTTTCCGCCAGCATGCAGTTTTGTCAGTGCAACCTGAACAGCAGGTATTTTAAACTGCTCGTGGGTATCAACAGGAATTCCCCGGCCGTCGTCTTCAACAGTCACAGAGCCATCGGAATTTATTAAAACATTTATTCTTTTGCAGTAGCCGGCGAGAGCTTCATCTACAGAATTATCAACAACTTCGTATACAAGGTGGTGCAGTCCTTCTTTCCCTGTGTTCCCAATATACATTGCAGGGCGCTTTCTGACTGCCTCCAGCCCTTCTAAAACTTTAATTTGAGTTGCGTCATATTTACCAGTCATTTTAGCAATTTTTGAATTTATTTTCGGCAGAAATTCTGTCCAATTTACATAAAAAAGTGCTTCATCCTTTATAAACTTTTTCCCTATAAAAAGTGGTTTTATCGTCGGTAAAATAGAAAAATCTATAAATTAAGTAGATTTAAAAAATAAAGTTCATAAGAGATACATGGGCTATAAAAAAACTATAATATTCCTGTTTATAATTTTAATTTTTTTAATAGGATTATTTTTATTTAATCTGCAAAAATACAGCTTAACTGGGAAAACAATTCAGGATAAATATTCATACACAAAAGCGATCTGCAATGATTCAAATTACTGCGAAGATTATGAAATTATATGCGAAGAAAACAGTTTAATTAGAATGAACCCAACCGGAGCTGTGATTCAGCACGATGAAAATTGGTATGACCCAAGAGATAATGAAACAAAAGAGAAGCTGTGCGAATAAATAATTATTTTTCTAATTTCTTATTTTTAGAAATCCATCGAACCTTTCTCCTTTTCATCTGCATATTCTTTCTGCACTTAGCAGAACACAGATGCTGAATCTTTCCGTCGCTTTTCACAAGAGTCAATCCTTTATGAAAATCATAAACTTTCCCGCAATAAACACATTTAGACATTTTAAGTATAAGCTCCTTTTGAAACTTTTGATTTAATTCTTCTTGCTTCTATTTCAGTTTCTCTCAGCATTAAAAAATCCCCAACGCGAACAGGTCCTCTTACATTTCTCCTCATCGCTCTCCCTTCGTCTCTTCCTTTCATAACAGTACATTTAACCTGTGTAATCTCTCCTCGAAATCCAGTCCTTCCTATAATCTCGTCAACTCTTGCAGGAACAGGCTCGCCTAAAATTTTCTCGCTTCCCTTAGAACCTGCTTGTTTTTTCTCCTGTTGTTTTTGAGTTTTAGCCATTTTAGAAAACTATTTCAATCCAGCAATGTCTTTTTCAGCATCTCCAGCGTCGATAACTGCGACAGACGAAGCTGAAACAGGCAGCCCTGCTGCAATACCAAGTTTTTGTTTGCTGTCCACTTCTTTGCATGGAACTTTTTTCTCCTTGCATAAAACAGAGATATGTTGAACAATTTCCTTCGGATTAACATCTCCAGCATAAACTACAAATTTCGCAGTCCCTCTTTCTATTGCTTTAGTAACCTCATTAGTTCCTTTTTCTATTTTGCCGGTTCTCTTTGCCTTTTCAATTATTTGATATGTGTCAGCCATTTTATTAACAGAACAAAGTCCTCACAAAAACTTTGCTCATCGGATAAATGATTGAGAAAAATTCAGTTTATAAATTTTTGGTTGGAGAAAAACATAGAAATTAATTTAAAGATATTTTTCCTTTAGGAGAGATGGGAAAAAATTTGTTTGTTCAAATGAACGAATTAGCAAGAGAGCAGGAAAAACTTTCAAAAAAAAGAGCAGAAGAATATTTTACAGAAAAGGGGAGAATAGATTGGAAAAAATTAGCAGAATTAAAAAGTAAAACAGAAGATAGTAATGAATATTCTGAAATAGAAGAGGAGGTATTAAGAAAGGGGGTAGATATAAAAGATCTAAGTTATGTGGGGCTCGGAAATTACTTTCCAACTAGACTTGGAGAATGGTTAGGGCCTTTTAATGGAGATCTTCCAGTATATTTCGTAACGCAAAAAGGGGTAACAGAGTATTGTAAATATCTCAAACCTCGGATAAAAGAATATAATCTCTCCCAAGTTATAAGAAATATTAAAGAATCAGAGAGGATAATAGAATCATGAAAAAAGAAATTGAGAAACCCTGGTGTGTTTATGACGTATTTACTAGACTTTTAGGGGTTGGAAAAGTGATAGAAGATTGTGGTGTATCTGTTTCTATTCTTTATTCAGAAGGTCAACATAACCCTCCTGAAGAGTGGAACACTTTGCGTGTAAGAAGATTTGATACATTAGAAGAGGCAATAGATTATTATATCAAAAATCGTTCTGGAGGAGATATTAAATGTGAAGAGAAGGGAGGTGAGGGGGTAAGAAAAAAAGTAGAAGAAAAATTTCCATCATATTTTCAAAATAAAAAATAATCATCTCCAAAAACACACAACTTCTAAGTCTTTTTTCAAACTCATTGATTTAAGGACTGTTCTCCTTATATCCCTTGCCAAAGAAACAACAGGTTCATCAATATTTTTTTCAATTTTTTCTTTATACTCCTTATCTAACTCACTCTGCATGATTTTTAGTCTATCGTCTTTATAACTTATTTTATATTTTAGAACTTTTTTAGAGCCAAGGAAATTATCAGCGTCATAAAAAACTTTTTTAATAGAAGGGCAGTACAAAATAAGTTCATTCCAGTTTCCAGAATTAGCACATCTAAATTCAATTTCAGTATCCTCGACTTTAGCAATAATACTCATATTATATCTAAATTAAAATAATTTTTAATGATTTATATGATAAAACATATATTTATTCCAAAACTTAAATTAAATCTTATTATAAAACAGGGTCAATATAAACTGCATTTACTAATCCTGTATCTCTCGCTTTTTGCGCAAATTCTTCTGCTTCTTCCTCAGAATAAAATCCATAAAAAAGATGTGTTCTTGCATTATATCTCCCAGCAAATCTTGGAATTTCAGTCGGAGCATTACCTATTTCTTTTAGAGTTTTCTCAATAATCCTAAATTCTTTATAATCCTGAACCACATGTAATCCTAAATCAATTGCTATTTGTATAAACCATGTCATGATAACTACTTATGACGACAATATTTAAAGATTATGATGCTGTATCACTTTCACCCAACTTCAACATCATCTGTTCTCAATGTTTTTTGCTCTGCAAAAAATATGTCGCAAAAGAAGTTCAAATCAATCCCTCCTCCAACCTATTTGAACTTCGTCAGTCCTCTGACGTGGTTTTATATCAACTTTATCTAAATTTTTATAAGAAATTCCAATTCCCGCCTTGAACATAACTTCTCCTAAATAAGCAATCATAGCCCCATTATCAACAAGCAGAGAATTATCAGGAACAAAAAATTTTGTCTTATCTTTAGGGTTATTTTTTCCTCTCTCCTCACACATTATTCTGCACATCTCCTGAAGTCGCGAATTGCACGCAACACCTCCACCCAAAAGCAGTTCTTTTTTTCCAGTGTGAGCCAGAGCCCTTTCAGCAGTCTCGACAAGCATTGCAAAAACAGTCTCCTGTACAGAAAATGCTAAATCCTCTATTTCATATTTTTTAGATTCAATTTTTTGCTTCAAATTAGTTAATACTCCTGAAAAAGCAACATCCATGCCTTTAACTTTATAAGGGAGTTCAATAAATTTCGCTCCTTTCTCAGCAAGTTTCGCAATTACAGGCCCCCCTGGAAAACCAATACCTGCATATCTTGCAAAATTATCTATAAAATTGCCGACGCCAATGTCAAGTGTCTCTCCAAAAATTCTGTACTTGCCGGATTCATATGCAATCACTTGTGTATTTGCCCCAGAAACATAAAGCATAACAGGATCTTTTGCTCCAAATAAATTCCCAATCTCAAGATGAGCGATGCAGTGATTAACAGGCACCAAAGGGATTTTTAATTTTTTAGAAATCTCTTTTGCAAATTTTATCCCCTCAATCAAGCAGGGTGCGAGCCCAGGTCCCTGAGAAAACGCAACAGCATCAATCTCATTTTCATTAACTTCAGCTGTTTTCAATGATTCAGAATAAACCTCATATTTAATTTCGCTGTGATGCTTCGCAGCGTCGACAGGAATTATCCCTCCTTTTTCTGTTGTATAACTCCTTTTAATATTTGATAAAATCTTTCCATTCTTGACAACCCCCACACCAAAAGTATGTGCTGTGCTCTCGATTCCTAAGATTAATACCATTTACTCATCTCTTTAGCACAAGATTTAATTTCTTCAGGAGACAAATAAAACCTCTTCAATTTTTCTAAGATTTTATCATTCTCCTCAAGAACATTCTCACATCTTTGAATAAAATTATCCATAAAAAACAGAATAAAAATCAAGTATATAAAATTAATTAAAAAAAATAAAAATAAAAAGAATATTTATCTTTTCTTCTTTTTTACTGTTCTTTTCTTAGTTGCCTTTTTCTTTGTGGCTTTTTTCTTTTTCTTTCCGCCACGAGCCATTTTAGCTTCGCAGACATTTCCTTTGCCATCTACATAGTAAAGGTGTCCTGGCTTTCTTTTGACAACATTTTTAACAAGTACTTTTCCCATCGTGTTGTTTGACTTGCGTATTAACGCAGATAAATCAAGTTAGTCCTACCTCCTTTTTATTATTTATAATTTCTACAGCAAAAGTATATTTAAATCTTTCTGTTACCGACGAGAAATTCCAAAATTTCCCTATATTCCTCTTTTACAGGAATTTCAATCAATTTTGTGAAAGAATTTTTCGGGCACACAGAAATGCTGAAGGGCTTCACAAGAGAAATCTCAATAATTTTATTTTTATCATCTATCCAGACAGCAAAAAATGGAAAAAAAACAAACAGGGAATGTATTGCATTTTTAACAGGTTTTTTAAAATTAAACAATAATGCCCTTGAATTTCTCCGTCGGCAAAACATCAATCCTGCAAATCTTCCAAATAAAGAAAGCTGTTTTACTTTTAGGAACTTTCTTCTCCCTCTATACAACAAACCAACCTTTTTTTCCATTTTTTTTCTCCTCATACTCTCTGTAATATTTATTTACATTTCTCTCACAGACAAAATCATGATGCTTAAACCCTCCTCCGAAAGTTTTTGGGATATGCATTAACTCATGGATAATTGTTTTTATCTGCTCTTCTCTGCTGAATTTGTCAAATCTTTCTGATAAAAATTCCAAGGCATAAAAAGATTTAACTCCGACTGCCTTCTGCATAAGTTTTCCAAGTGCATGACAGCGGGCTATTGTCCTTCGGGAAGATGTTCCAAAACTCCTGAAGCACTTGACTCTCTCAACCACAATATGAGGAAACAAAAATTTTGAAATCTCCTCTGCAATAATCTGAATATCAGAAGCAAATTCATATCTCATAAAAAACAAATAAAAGCAATGTTTAAATATATTATTCAAATTTTAATTTTATGATAAACAAAATAAAAGAAGGTATATGGCAGATTGAATTCAGTCTGTTCGGCTCTTGTGTTTATATTCTTAAACATAAAGGAAAAATAATTGTGATTGACACAGGGGCAAGATGGAACAAAAAAGAATTGCTGGAAAAATTAAAAGAATTAAAAATGTCTCCTCCGCAGGTTGATGTTGTCATACTTACTCATAATCATTTTGACCATACAGGAAATGTAAATATTTTTAAGAATGCAAAAATTTACGGGGGAAAAGAAGATTTTAAATCAGAAAAAATCTTCGACGCAGATGACTTAAAAATAAATGGAATTGAAATAATTAAAACTCCCGGGCATTCAAAAGGAAGCGTCTGCATTTATCTTGAAAAAGAAAAAATACTTTTTTCAGGAGATACAATTTTTCATCATGGAATGACAGGAAGAACAGATCTTTCTGGAGGTTCTGGAAAAGATATGAAAAACTCCCTAAAAAAAATAGAAGAAATTAATTACAAGTTCCTGTGTCCCGGGCATATTTAAATCACTTCTATAATCTTATTTCTCGACGAGAATCCTGATTTTATTTCAACTTCTCTTTCAAAATATTTTTTAAGAATCTTAACAACTTCAGCATTTGCCCTGTTACTATCAGGTTTCTTAGTTATCCAGATTTCATAAGAAAAATCATCAATTTTCTTTATTTCAACTCTTGAAGAATTTGCGTGAACTTTTACATTAATTCTCATTTTTCTTTTTCCTTCTTATTACTAAGACAATAATTACTATGGAAACTAAAAATATCAGCAACGCCAAGAACCATATAGTGAAGGATATTTTTTCAATTACAAAAAGATCATAACTGCTCGCACTGACATCTCCATAACTAACTTTTGAATAAAATAAATAATCTCCCATCGGCATATCTTTAGGAGATTCTAAGAAGATAATTTTGCTGAAAAAATTATATATTGCAAAACTTTCTTTTTTTATGTCATATGTTTTATTGTCAAAATCAAGTATATAATATTCCAGTTCAACATCAATATTTTTCAAATCACCAAGGTTCAAAACTGTAACATTCGCCAAAATTCTCTCTCCTGGAAGAACATATTTTTTAAGGACACTTGTCTCTATGTCAAAAAGAGGAGCCTTATCTTTTACATCTAAAATAACTCTCACTGATTTCTGCAAAGTTCCGTAAGCAAAATTAATTTTTCCCACATAAACATCTGCTTTGTCCCTGTCAGAAAAATAAATATCAAATGAAACTATCTTACTTTCTCCTGCTCTCAAAAAAATCCTATCTGTTTCAGGAAAAACATATTGTTCAAGAGAAGGAATAGAAATAGTCACAAATATATCCCCTGTCCCATTGTTGGTAATTTTAACTTGTTTTTGATAATGTTCTCCTTTTGTTAATTCAACTAATAAAATGTCCTTATCTAATGCAAAATCATAAACTAACGAGGGAGTTACTGCTCCTGCTCCCTCTGGTGTTACTGGGCATGTTCCACAATCAGCAGAACAACTACTGCAGTCTTCCCCTGCTTCACAAACTCCATTACCACAGATAGGAAGAGTTGAACCTTCTCTCACACTATAAGAAGAAGAAAAATTTTCAGCAGTAAAAACTAAAATACCCCATTCATAGCTTATCTGAGTGCAGTCAGAGCAGACAACACCGTCGTGGAGAATCTCAGGAAGTACATAATTTAAATTATAAATGGAAATTGTTACAGATTTATTCAAATAAGGAAGCATAAAATTATTTATTGACACAAGATTATTTGATATTGTTAAATATCTATCAAAATCAACAACATTGCTCGCATTTGCAACCTTGCTGAAATTAACCACTTCATTAAAAACAACTTTTCCGTAGCTTGTTTTTTCCAAAGTTACATCATTAAAATTCTGGATTTCGTATGTTGTCTTTCCTGTGAATACACTCGTGGCTCCGTCAAAAGTGCTAACTAAAAAGGAAATCCCAACGCTGATAGAAGAGCCCACGCTCCTCTCAACAACATTTCCAGACAAAGCTGATACCAAACCAATCAGCAGAACAACCAGCAGACAAACACCTCTTCTCATTAAAAAGAATAACAATTATTTCTTTTTATTCTTTTTCTTTCTTAATAAATTTATCACAAGTAGTATTGAAGCAATCAACCCGACTGTAATATAAATTAAACTGTAATTTCTTGTATGAGGAACACATTGAATTTTGATTCTCAATGGTGCAGAAACAGACATAGTAGTAGAAGAGCCCCCTGTCCCGCCGATTGCAATCTCCTTGGGAACTTCCATAACTTCAACTTCCCCTTCATAAACTTTCTGCGGTTCTGTGCACTCCTGCTTGCATATTAATCTATTAAATAAAAGACAATCTTTTTTGTATATCTTCGGAGTTTTAAAGCAGAACTCCACTGGAATCGCATCTTTACTCGCTGTTTCAGCAGGAACATATTTAGTTTCTGATTCAATATAAGTTACAATATTCTGAAGCTCCTGAGAAAGATTTATTTGAACATAAGAATCTTTTGTCCACGGATTATAAACTTTATAAGTCAAACAGGTTTTAGTAGATTCAGGAACAAGAGAACTTTCCCTGTCCCACGCCAAGCCGACTCCTGCTGATATAAACGACAATAAAAATACTATTAACAATGCTGTAATTAAAATATTCTTATTCATTTTTTATTATGTCTACGGAATTTGCTGTTTTATTCATTAAGTCCCACACACCTGTCCTGTTTCCACCCCTTTAAAATATATTTTATTAACATAATCACCACTCGGCTGTGCTGCAGGAATATCAAGCCAGAACCTGTAAAATGCTGCATATCCTTCTTCTATACTTCCTCCTGCCTTCACATAATCTGTTGTTAATGAAACTTCACTTCCCACTGCAGGGAATGAAATATTAGTATTAGTTGAATTAGCATAAGTTTCATTATCTAAACCAATAACATCTAAGTCAGGACTGGTTAAACTTGCATTTGCTTTTATGCAAAAATCAACATTTGTGTTGCTATCAGTTGAAACATTTATGAACATACTCGTTTCAGTTTCAGATTCGTTCCCGTCAAAATTATGAGTTGAATTAATGTTTGTGGCTGGAAGAGTTGAAACAGAGCCAAAAGGAATTCCAGAACTCAGGTTTGTGCTTAACTCAATTGAAAGAAATTTTGAAATTGTAACATTAGAATCCGCTGTTCCAGAAGTTGCATGCCCTGTAATAGAACTGAAATTCTGGAGAACAAGGAGTATAATGCAGGCGAGTATGATAATAATTAAAATTAAATTATACCAGCTCTTTTTTTTCATATCCTTATAGAGTAATCACTTTTATAAATATTTCTCTATAAAGGTGATTGTCCTTCTCTAACTGCCTTAAATTCAAGAGAATTATAATACACTCCAGCAGGCTGTGCAGAAGGGGCACTTAAGTAAAATTTCAGAAAAACTTGGGCTCCGTCAGAAAGAGAATTTCCAATCAAAAAATAATTTGTAGTCAAAGTAAGATTAATTGATTCTGCGAGAGTGTTGTCAGTAGTATTATATGAAAAAGTTTCATTGCTTAAACCTAAAACATCTAAATCCTCTGTCATTAAATCTCCGTCTGCTTTAATGTATAAATCAACTTTTGTGTTTACTGCTGAAATATTAACATAATAATCTGTTGCTCCGTCGTCGTTGTTTCCTTCTGCAGACATGTTGTAAACAGGAAGCGACACAAGACTCCATTTTATTGTCTGATGCAATTCGTCTGAAAATTCTATTGAGATTGCAGCCTCGTCAGAAATGTAAAAAGTCACATTAGTAAAATTAAAATTATTATTTGTATCATTGCAGACAAACTCAGCAAAATGAGAGCCAGGAGTCATTGAAATATTTTGCTCCCAAAAATAAGTGTCATTTAATTTTGTCATTGTTATATTTTCAGCACTATCTAAACTATATGAGCACCAGCTTCCTTCCTCATTCAGCGAAACATTAAAATCAATATCAAGTGTGTCGTAAGTGTCATTCAACGGGCTGATTATTGTAATAAACGGCGGTGTTGTATCAACTACTTCAAAGCTGTCTGACGCAGAATCACTATTTCCAGAAGTGTCATTTGCCCACAAATAGATATTATATATTCCCAATACAGTTAAGTTATTTTCACCTAAATCTATCTCCCCTATATCTAAAGAAGATTCATAAAGCAAAGTTCCATTCGGGAAAGTTACATTAAAAATAATTGTATCAACCCCCTCATTGTCTGTAGCACTCCAGTTTATATTTATTGACTCATAAATATATTCTATTTCTGTGTCATTTTTTCCTATGCTTAAAACAGGATTTGTACTGTCTATGATTGTCAGTAAACTTGAATTGCCCCATCCACTGTATAATTCTCCGTCATATAATCTTACAGAGCAAATCCATACATCGCCCAAAGACAGATTTCCTGACGATAAAACTGCTCCAAAATTAATTCCACTAGCATAACTGCTGTTATAGTCAACTGTGAAATTCAAAATGTCATCCTTAAACCACCGCACAGTTATGTTCAGAACATCACCGTCACTGTCTGTGATTACTGCTGAACAATTTAAGTCGGCATCAGATTCATTTGAGCTGTCCACAGAAACCAAACTCGGCAATGGAGTAGTTGGTGCATGGTTTGTAATTCCTGCTGCACCGAAAAAAAATCCAAGATAATTCTGGTAAGAAACTGAAGAGATATTCCCTGAAATCGTCCCTGTCATAACATGTGTAAAATAATTAGAAGAACTAATATTATCTCCTCCACTCGCTTCAACAACATCAGTAGCATAAGTCTCACTGCTCGTCGACGCTGCACTCACAGATAAAAATAAAAACATAAATGCAAAAATCAAAATTATAATGTTTCCAACTCCTCTTTTCATAAAATTAACAGACAAAAAGAATTATTAAATGTTTTCTAGAGGATTATATTGTAAGAAGTTTAATATTTAACTGCTTTTTCGAGGGGGTTAGGTTTTCTGTTTAAAAAATCTATTTTGTTGCCAATTTTCTATAGATTTTATCTAAAAACTGCAAGACTTTTCTTGCATAGTCTTCATCAAAAGATTTTCCATAATAGACTATTCCATTTCTAAAATATCTTAATTGATTTGCAAATTGCACTTCTGCCTCTGAAAAGCTTAATTTTCTAAGACAAGATATTTCTGCTTCATGCGCTCCTTCTCCTGAAGATTTAAATCCGTCTAATATCATTTTCGCCCTTATCAGTTCCATAATAATATCATAAGAATTTTTAATTATATAATTAGCATTTGAATCATCCACCTTAATCTCCTTGATTATTTTTGTAAGTACTTTATAAGAATTTTTTGATTCTTCAATAAGAGATGTTGCTCTTGATTTATCTGGAGATTGCTTTCTTATTATCCCTTCATTTACAAATTCATCAAAATTTCTTAAAGGTCTCATAATTCAATCCCTCCTGCAAGAAGTATTCCAGAAAGAATATTTTCTTTTAATTCTTTTTTGATATCTTTGAAAGAGAGGTAAAAATTCAAAGATATTCTTCTTTCTAATAATTTATCAAATTTGCTTAAATTAATTTCTTTTTCTTTTGAATTGATTATCGCAATATCAATATCAGAAGTTTCTATATCCTCTCCTAAAGAATAAGAGCCAAACAGAATAATTGTAGCTCCGGGAAAAAACTCTTCTAAAAACTCAACTAATCCAGATTCATAAATCAACTTTAAATTTTCAGCTCTTTTTAGCCCAATTATTTTAGGATTTTCCCTATTTAATCTAACAGAGAATAAATTCATTAATTTTTCTCTTTTTATCTTAATAATATCCTCTTTTTCAAGCAAAGGCAGTGCTTTGCTAACTGCAGTAGGTGAAACTTTTAATATTTTTGCAATTCCTCTTTGATTTAATAAAGCTCCTGCTTTTATACAAAAAAGCCTGAAAATCTCATTTTGTAATTTTGTAAATTTTAGTTTATACATATTCATTTTAGTTTATACATATAAATTAAAGTTTATAAGTCTTTCCAGAATTATTTTTTATGTCTCCCTAGAAGTCTAGTAATTAACTGCTTTTTCGAGGGTTGTTAACAATCATAGAAGGAAGTCTCTTCTTGAGATTTTCTTAGACTATAACTCTCTTTTTTTGTTGAGGTTTATTGAAATTAATTAAAATCTTGTTTAGAATCATAAAAAACCTTCAATAAAACCATAGATTCTAAACCATTTCCTTTCCCTAATATCCTTTGTTGTAACATATCATCTTGAGAGTAATTATTTTTAAAAGAGAGTATTACTCTATTACTCAAATTAATATTTGCATCTAGCCCAATAGAGCCACCCCCATTACTATTAAGTGCTACAGAAGGTTTAAGAGAAACCCTATCATTTAAACGCACATTTTTTCCTGAAATTTCAATCCTACAAGTATCTTCTTCTCCAGCCCCTATTATATAATTTGCAGGAAACCCGAAACTAACAGAAAATCTTTTGTTTGCATCCTTAGGATTTGCTATTACAGTTGCATTATACCACCCACCTTTATCAGTAAGATAATATGCGATGTTAGGAAAGGTATATTCATTATTATTTATCTTAAATGTGCTTAATTCATTTGATTTTTCTCCTCCAATTAAATAATTAGCAATTGTCCAAATACTATCCCATGTCGCAACTGAAAAAATATCTGCAAAAAGTGCTTGTTTTAAGTGATCTTCTTTTGAAAATTTAATTCCCTTTTTATTTAGCAATCTTACAAATTCTTCAACATCATCAAGTTGTTTAGGCTCTTGAGAAAATAAATTATAAGGAGTATTTTTTCTAGATAATAAAAATGAATTTGCTTCATAAGGACTAATCTCTGTATCCCAATTTTTAAATAAATTCTCTAAATCAAAACTATCCATTATTAACCCCGCTTTTCTCTCATCTAAAAGTTGCTTATCAGTAGGAACATATCTAAAACGTTTTTTAAAATTTTTTGATAAAGAAAGAGGATCTTTTAAGTTAAATGTCCATGAGTAATTTCCTCCTCTTTTACCTGCTTCACCATGTGCAAATTCATGGGAGAGTATTTCATTCCCCATAGAAAGATAAGCTAGACTTGAAAATTTAGCTAATCTCCCAAAGAAAGTTTCATCTAAAAATTTTAGCTTCTCTGATTCTCCTATAGAATCAATTAACCTAACTCCATTATACCACCAATTAGAATTTGCATCTGAGCTATCAAGAGGAAGCCTAGGATCAAGGGTAATTACATTTTCATTATATTTTTTAGGAGGTGATGGTTTTTTAGAAGACAAAGGAACCTGAGTTCCCACAAGGTTTTGTAATAGTTTAATTTGTGGCGCAACATCCACCTGCTCTGTCCTAACATTAGCATTCTGCCCAAAATAAATTGGCTCTTCAGCTTTTGCTACAAGAGGCGATAACATTAATCCGGTAATAGGAATTCCATAAGCTATATATTTCCCAGCTCTTTTTAATCCAGAATAAGCTCTTCCCACCAAAGAAGTTTTTGTTTCATTTAGAAGAGTTTCATTTTCTCCTTGTTCATAATCTATCTCTGTTAATAAATTTGACATAATCAAAATCAATTAAAAGACTATATAAATATTTCTATTCTAAAGTAGTTACATCTTTACTTTAGATTAAATAAAAAGATATTAAAATTTGGTTTTACATAAAGAATCTTCAGGATGATAATTGCATATCGTCTCTTTCAATAATTCTATTTCTTTCCCCTGAGTATTAATTGTCTGATTCATCTGCTCATTCTGAGCAGATAATTCTTGTATAGCTTTTATTCCTGCTGTTCTCCATATATACTCATAACTTACTCCTTTCATCCCATCATTTTTAGTATCTTCAGGGTTATTAGAATCTGCTTCATATGTGCTAACTGCTAATGCTAATTCAGGTATTTTTTCAACTTCCTGAGCAGACAAACCAATTATTTTTGGTCCATCTGGATTATCTTTCTTATTGTATTCAATTACATCTAACTGATTTATTATATCTATACCACTATAACTTACACTTTCAATATTTGTTTTTAATCTAATATCAGAAGAATCTGCGCAAGCAAAAGCACCAGCAACATTTCTACAATAACCAACTTGAGTTCCATCTCCATCTACAAAATTAATATAATATGTTGTTCCTGAACCATCATCTGCACCAGCAGCCAATAGAATACCATAACGATTTTGATTATTCCCGTCATTTGAAAGCGTCACCAAGTAATTTCCAACATTCCCATATACATATAACTTATAGAATGAAGAAGGACTCGTCCCAATTCCAACATTGCCATCTGATGCGACAGATAGGCCGGTGCCAACCATTGTACCACTGCTCATTGGACCCCCTAAATAAAGTACATTGCCGGAATACTTGAGGACACCGACCCAATTTGTTCCAGCACTATCAGGAGCAATAATATCCCTGTCTTTTGGGATTAGAATTTGACCTCTGCCGCCGAAATTACTACCAGCAACTGTTGAGGGGTCTATATTTAGAGCTAAATTACGATTTGCAGTATCATTATATCCTAATTGCAATACTTTATATGTCGAGGAGTAACCAAAATTAGTCTCACGAATTGGAAAATCTGAAGCCCCGACTTCCATGTTGCCTTCAACATCAAGCAATGTCCCAGGGCTACTCGTCCCAATACCAACATTCCCTGATTCATTTATCCTCATCAACTCCACAAAATTACCATCCCCACCTTCGTCGTTCTTTCCAAATATAATTGCATTTGTGTCAGCGTCGTCGTTGTTATAATCCATTGAAACATAAACATTATCCTCTGCATTTAATCTTAAATTACCTCCGTCGTCGTAGATGTCACTTCCCTGAACAACCAAGTTCCCTGTAAGAGTCACATTTCCAGCAACACTCAGCTTCTCTGACGGACTAGCTGTTCCAATCCCAACTTTTCCTGAAGTTTCATTAACATACAAGGTATTATTCAAATTAACTCTTCCTGCAACATGCAATCTAGAATCAGGGGCGATTGTTCCAACCCCCACATTATCCCCTGAATTAGCAAGAAAAACATTTGTTACACTTCTGTTCCAAGCAGTTGAATTAAGAGAGCCGTCTATTGTTTTATTTCCTGAAATCATATTAACTACTGAACTTTTTATATAATACAGGAAATCAGTTCTGCTTTCATTGAATGATGAGTTACCTTCACTTATTCCAGTTAAGTATGAACCGTCACCAAGGAAATAACCAGCACTTACATTTCCTGTTGTTGTAATATTTTCATTGTCAAAATTAACATCTCCTGTATCACTTCTTATGTTATTAGTATAAATTGAAAGCCATTCAAAACCAGTATATCCTAAATAATCCTCGCTATCTGTAAAAGGAATCATACCAACACCAGTTGTAAATACCCAAGCAAGAGGAGATAAAAGAATATTTGTATCACTAAAAGAAATGCTGTTAAGTCCAGAATATGCATCATCCCAAGCACCAATATTTTTTGAGCCAGTCAAAAGTAGATCATAATTTAAAGAGCCCCCTGTTGCAGAAAAAGCACCGCCTATTACAGTTCCTGTTCCAGCTCCTTGCAATGCTGATACAGCTGAATTAACACCATATATAGTAGAGCCAGTATTATCGTCGTCATTTAAATATCCCAATGCAAAAAGAGATATACCAGTAGAACCATTTGTATTTAGGTATGCTTTTCCTTCTGTTCCAACAAAAGTTGTACTTACATTACTACTTTGTCCAGCTATCCCAACTAAAGAAACTATGTGGTTCGGTTCTCCCCCAACTACATCTGAATCAACCCAATGTGCAATGCTGACAGTATTCTCATCAGGACTATTTGTTGATTTTAAAACTTGCTTTTCATAAGTCATAACTTTATACTCACCAGCCCCAAGGTTTGTAACATTTTCTGCAAAATTAAAAATTGAATTTGAATAAGAGGTTGCATTTCTGCTGTTTAATCCATTGAATCTTATATTTCCTAATACATCAAGAGAAGAACCAGGATTTATTGTCCCAATACCTACATTCGCACTTGTATTTGACAAAAACACTTTATCACCAGTAGAATTCCAAGCAGTTGAGTTTACAGAGCCATCTGTTGTTGCACTTTGAGAGTTAATATATTCTGTTAAATTATTATCTGCTGTTACAATAAAGGAAGTTAAATTTGAAGAATTTCCTGAAATTGCTGAATTTAAATTAGCATTAGATGCATACAAACTATCAGCAAATGTCTGATTCCAAGATGAATTATCTCCTCCGCCTCCTCCAACCAAATCACTTAAAACATAGCAATCAGTAGAATTGCAAAAATACGACGCTGTTATATTCGCTACAGTATAATTCAAATCAGGATTCAAATCATCTGCAATCATCGCTCTGTGAGTATAAGGTGTTGAAGTCAAGTTTATTCTCGGCTCCATTTCACTATCACTCTCTACTGTGATTCCAAGATAAGAAGGGTCTTCAAAAGTCAAATTAATATCATTTAAAATAACACTATAAACACCATCAGCATCAGTTGTGACTGATTGATTTATACTTTCCCAAAGAATATCTCCATCAGTATAGCTGTCGTAAATTTTAAAAGTCATGTTATAAGTCCCACTCAGTGCATCCCCTCCAGAATCAGTTAACTTTCCGTGCAGATTAAATGTCTGTGGAATATTTGAACTTAAACCAGTTCCAGCGTCGTTGTAAGCATAAGCTTTCTGCCCTCCAAAATCAAACTCAAGTGTGTGTTTCCCTGTTGTAAGAACTTTTGAAACCTCATAGCCAGTTTCATTGCAGAAATAATTTGCAATAAAAACAGAATCACTAATCCAGGAATAATTCAAGACTTCATTTCCGCACCGCACTTCCAAAAATTTCAAATCACCGCTCTCGTCGATATTACTCCATGTTGTTTCATTGACAGCAGTTATTGTCAAGTCAGCTGTTCCTGAAGTTGTGAATTCAACTGTCCAGTTGCCACCGACAGTCGGATAGGACTGAACATTCAAAATTGAAATTTCAATTTCATATTCCTGTTCAGACAGATGCGGAACAATCCAAGAAATATAATCATAGAGAGAATTATTATTCAAATCATAAATCTCAAACTCCGATGGTGTTTTTGTTCCATTCACAAAATGCCAGAGTTTCACACCCGCAGAATTAGAAACTTCATAAGGCAGTTCAGCATAAGCAAGGATGTTTTTGTAATGAACCTCATCAGGTCCAATAACAGTTATTTGTTTTTTGTTCCCAGAAATTTTTTTCTCCTGAGAATAAGGTGCGTCAGTATAATATTCCACAATAATCTCGTCTTCTTCTTTAATTGTCTCGCTTATTTCAACAATCACCTCTGCATCGGTCTCCATAACACTTACAACTCTTCCTGTAATGCCGACGACAAAACCAAATACACTCGCAAAAACATTGTCAGAATCTGTCACAATAGGCTCAACTTCTTTTACTATTTTTTCATTTTTAGTTTCAATCTCCAGCTCCTCTTCCAAGCCAGTATCAGCATCTTTTTTCTTTACAGAAACATTCCCAGCAAGTTTAGGAAGTTCAACAGTCATGCCGTCGATGCTGTCGCCGGAAATTATCTCCTTAACTTTAATTTTTTTCTCCCATTTTGCCGGCTTTCCTATAACAAGATTTGATTGAGTAAGAAAAATCTCGGCAATAAAATCAGTTTCATTTTTCTCTAAAATTGTTTCATTAAAAATTTCCTTTGTCTCATTAACAAAAATTTCAGGTTCAATTATTCCTTCAGTTTGATTAATAATTGTTTCATTTTCCTCGTCAGGAATTTCTTCAGTTTGATTAATAATTGTTTCATTTATTTCAGAAGGGATTTCTTCCTGAGGTTCTTCTTCTGGAGTTTCTTCAAGAATAATCTCATCAGGTTCTTCTAGAATAATCTCACTTTGCTCCTCAGCAATTTCAACATCACCCTCAAAAATTTCTTCTTCTAAAGGTTTTTCTTTATCTTCTTTTTCTTTTTTCTCTTTTTTTTCATCTTCAGAAACAAAACCAGTTATAAAACCATAAATTTTCCCAGTTGCAGGGGCAATAACACCATCATAAAATATTTTAGTGTAATCTCCTTGCTGAGAATTAATTCCACTATCCTCTTTAACCTGCTTAATAACATTAGCAGAAACAGGGTTTTCTTTAGAAATAATATTTGATGTTAATTTAAAATTCATAAAAAAAATTAAAATTAAAAAAAACACAAAAAATCCCAGGATAAAAAATAAAAGTTTTTTATTTAATCTCTTCGGAGGCTTAACCTGCCGTGTTCTAACAACCCCCTTCTCATCCCTATAGCTTTCATAATAATACGGACCAAAATTCTTACCACCTCTTTTAATGTACCTCTTATAAACCATTATTAAAAAATCATAAGTACTGAAACTATTTAAATCTTTTTATGATTGTAGTGTAAATATGTAATGTAACTAAAAGAGTTTTTTATTGTTTTACTAAAATCTCGACGCATCCACAAGAATTTAAATTTAAATAGAAAATTTCATCGGGTGACTATTTCTAATGCATCTCTGTGCTTCAGTTCATAGTTTTTTCCAAGTGCTTTTTTTGTCCTTGCATCAATCGCCTTTACAAAATTATTTCCAAAATCAGTGTGAAGAAAAAATGCAAAATCCAGTGCAGTGCTTCCAGGAGGCATTAAAAAACAGTCAGGAAGAATATTCCCTTTGCTGTCTTTCAGTTTATTTGCAGAAGCAGGAAAAACAGCTAAATATTTTAACAGCCCAAAAACCGCTGTATTCAAAACTGCCTGAACACCAGTCCCCTCTAAATAAACATCAAGAACATTTTTCTTTATTTTATTCAAAGCAGACTTCTGCTCTTCTGAAATTTCCTTTATAACTTTAAAAATTTTTTCACCCGGAATATATTCAATTAATTCCGCCTTAACTGCCTGCCTCAATGCAAGCTCTGAATCAGCAGAACATGGGACAATAATCAAATCAGAAAATTTTTCTCTTAATATCTGATAATTTTCTTTTCCTTTTTCAGTATCAACTTTGTTCGCAGCAATAATCATCGGCTTACTTTCTTTTCTCAACCCCTCTGCAAAATTCATCAATTCTTTTTCGCTCCAATTGCTTGGCTTTTGTGAATATCCCAAATTTCTAAGAACATTCTTCACCTGCTCTTCGCTGACTTTCAAGCCTGAAAACTGCTTGGCAACAGCCTCGGAAAAACTAATATTCTCCACTTCTGCTTTTCTAGAAAATGTTTTCCAGACTTTTAAAAAAATGTTATAATACCACTTATTTAATTCATCTTCTAAAAATTCAATGTCATTGCACGGATTATAATTTTCAGTCGGTTTGCCTTCAGCATCAGTTGCTCCTGACACATCAGCAACATGAATAAAAACATCTGCCTGCCTTAAATCATCTAAAAATTTATTTCCCAGTCCTTTTCCCTCGCTCGCACCAGGAACCAATCCTGCAACATCCATTATTTCAACAGGAACAAATCTCTTGTGATTTATGCAAAACCCGTGGTTTGGATTGCACTGGGTTTTAAATTCCTCGTCGATGCAATCCACCTTCACATATCCGATTCCGTGATTTGCTCTTATTGTAGTAAAGGGGTAAGAAGCAATCTCAACTTCTGCTAAAGTCGCTGCCTTAAAAAAAGTGCTCTTTCCAACAGACGGCTTTCCAACAAGTCCTATTAACATAAATAAAACAAAGGCAGGTATTATTTAAAGATTATTTAATTACACTTTCAAAAAATTCATTAGAAAACCTTATATATTTTATTAAGTGTGAATAGATATGAGCCTGTAGCTCAGCCTGGTTAGAGCACCAGTCTTATACGACGATGGTTCGCTAGAACTATTGCTTATTCCTGTCTAGGAAAGCTGGGGGTCCACGGTTCAAATCCGTGCAGGCTCATAAAATATTTAAAAACAAATATTCATTAAGATAAATATGACTAAAAAAAGAGGGAAAACTCAAAACAGAGAAAAATATAATGATTCAAAACTTTTTGCATTCCTAGCAATACTATTAAGTGTTCTTGGATTTATCATCGCACTGCTGGCAAAAAGAGAAGACAAATATGTCATGTTCTACGCGAAACAAAGTTTAATTCTTTTTATAACAGGAATAATCGCAAAAATAATCGTAATATTATTGACAATAACACTTATAGGAATTATTGCAATTCCTGTTGTCTGGATAGTTTATCTTATATTATGGATAATTGCTCTTGTTAATTCTGTAAGTGGTGAGCAGAAAGAAACTCCATGGATTGGAAAATATGCGAGAAGTATAAAATTATAATTAAGAGTTATCTTTAAAAACTAATTCTGATAATTAATTTAAGTCTTGAATAAGTGCAAAGAGCCCTAAGCCAACGACGGTTTAGTGGGAAGATTTCGCAGGAAATCTTTTTCAAGTTGTTGAACTTTTTCAGAAGGAAAAAGCCCCCATAGTTCAGAGGCCAAGAATGCTGCCCTTTCAAATGACTGTGTCAGCAGGTGTTTTGGATTCGTCATAAGACGAATTAATAAAGAAAGGCAGTGACCCGGGTTCGAATCCCGGTGGGGGCGTTTATGCGTAAAAACTGCAACACCCCTCTTGGGCGTTGAAGAAAAAACTCACGACTCCTGGATGGGGCGTCGAAATGTGGGAAGTGCGATGCCCTGTATGGGAATTGAAGTTATAGGTAAATAATATCACAACAATAATTAAAAGTGCATCTTTTTTTACAAAATTATGGAATTCACAAGCTTTCTTTTAACTCTTAATAAATATTCTTCACTCTTTTTGGCAATAGTAACTGCTATCTATGTTTATTTTATTTATCATTCTTTTAAATTATCACAAAAGGATTATGAGGTAAAAAATAGACCATATCTCTCAATAACTAAAGATATATCTTTGCCCCTTAAAGATGGTGGGACTAAGTTTATTTTTGAAATTAAAAATTCTGGCAGAACCCCTGCGCAATTATTATCTTTAGAAACAAGCTTCTTAAAATGTGAAGACCCTGGAGAGAGATTTTCAAATCCCCATGGTTATAAAAAATTAAATCAAAAGGCTATCCTCTCAACAGGACAGAATACTACTTTTACTGTAGACAGCCCTTCTGATGAGAAGGTGGGTTTAGAAATAAAGATCAAATATAGAGGAATTGTTTTTAGAAAAATATTTGGAACCAAAGTTTTATTTAAATTAGAAAAAAGGATTGTTTATCCCATTGATAGTTATATAAATTAGAATTTGCTGTCTTGAAAGCTAATCTTTTTAAATAAAGAACATAAATTAAGTCTATATAGAAATCAAAATGCTAACAAAGTCAGATTACATTTGCGGAATTCAATGTTTGAGGTGGCTTTGGATTAACAAAAATGATAAAGAAAGAATACCTGAATCAACTGAAATTGAGAAGGCTAGATTTGAAGAAGGTTATGTAATTGAAGAATATGCTAAATCCCTTTTTCCAGATATTGTTGATTTATCTAAATTTAAGTTTGATGAACAAGTAGAAAGAACTAAAGAACATACTGAAAAAAGAGTTCCTTTATTTCAAGCGAGTTTTCTGCATGAAGATTTATATTCAAGAGGAGATATTCTTCTGCCTGTTGAAAATGATGAATGGGATATTATTGAAGTTAAGAGTTCAACAGAAGCCAAGAAAATTCATTTAGAAGATTTAGCTTTCCAAAAATATGTTTATGAAAAAAACGGATTGAAAATAAGAAAGTGTTTTGTCCTCCATGTCAATAAAGAATATGTAAGGCAAGGAGAAATTAATCCTAAAGAACTCTTGATGCAGACAGAAGTAACAGAGAAAGTTGAAGCTATTGAGGAAGTTAAATCAAGATCAATAAATATGTTGGATTGTATTAATGGAGAATGTCCAGATTTCCAAGTGGATGATCTACTAACTATTGAGTATGAAAACATTGCCAAAGATGAATTTATGGAATCTTTACCAGAAAACAATATCTTTGAGTTCGTTAGAATTTTGAAGAAGAAAGCCGTTCCACTTTACAAAGAAGGAATTGTTAAGATGACAGAAATTCCTAACGATTTCAAGTTAAATGATAAACAAAAAATCCAGAAAGATGTTGCAGAAAATGGTGGGAAACATATAGATAAAAAACAAATTAAGAACTTCTTAGATAATCTGAAATATCCTCTTTACTATTTTGATTTTGAAACTATTTATTCTGCTGTTCCAAGATTTGATAACTCAAAACCCTATCAACAAATTCCTTTTCAATTTAGTCTTCATATTCAAGAAGAGCCAAACGGAGAACTAAAACACATATCCTTTTTAGCAGAAGGAAAAGAAGACCCAAGACTTGCACTTCTAAAATCCCTTAAAGAAAACTTAGGAGATAAAGGAGATATTTTGGTTTATAACCAATCTTTTGAAAAAAAGGTTTTGAAAGAATTAGGAGAGTTTTTTCCAGAGTTTAATGAATTAATTGAAAACAACTTTTTACAAAGAATTAAAGATTTAATGGAGGTCTTTAGCAAATTTTATTATTATGACCAAAAACAAAGAGGTTCTGTAAGCATAAAATATGTCCTCCCTTTACTTTCAGATTTGAAATATGATGGAATAGATATTTCTAAAGGAGATGTAGCAAGTTTTGAATTTGAAAGAGTAACTTATGGAGATGTTCCAGAAGAAGAAAGACAGAAAATTAGAAAGGCTCTAGAGGAATATTGTAAATTAGATACTATGGCAGAAGTTGAAATTATCGGAGCTTTAGGGAAGATTGTTAAAGATGAATAAAAAAAGAGATTATCTTGAAGAATATAAGAGGATAATTAATGAGATTATCCAACAAAGTTTTCCTTTATTGAGAAGCAGAAAGATAAAAGTTAAAGAATTTACACATATTAAGTTTAGCGCAAGGGCAGAAAGGTTATTTGGTTTAAGAATAAAAACGGCTCCAAGATTAAGGGGCTATAACAAAAAACTTTTGATAGGGGTATTTTCACATGAATTATCTCACTTAGAAACTTTTATTAAAACAAATTTTTTAAAACATTATTTTATTAGAGATTTTAGATGTTTGTTTAAAAAATTTCTTATTAATGAAGAAAAAGAAACAGATATAATGGCAATTAAAAAAGGCTATGCAGGTTATCTTTATTTGCAAAGGAAATCTCGTTGGGATTCTAATGAATCGGAAAATTTAAAATGGTTATATCTGCCCCCTTGCAAAATTAAGGATATTGCTATAAAAATGAATAAGTGGCCTGGAAAATATTGCACATTTACAAAGAAAGAATTAAAAGGATAAAATAGTTAAAATAAATATGAACTTTGATCAAAAACTAAAAGAAAAACTGAAACAAAATATAGAGTTTTGGGATGAAGAAATAGATGATATTAATAGAAATGAAATCATAGATAGAGCTTACAAAGTAGATAAAGATTTGATTGGAATACTTATTGATGATAAAGAAATAAGGGAAACATTTTTTGATAAAATTAAGGAATACTGGGTTTTCAATATCAATAAGTTTGTAGATTATATTGAAAATATCAAAGTTTTGAGTAATTCTTATACTAAATTCAAGAATATTGTTGGATTAAATGTTAATGGAAAATATCTTAATGAAAGAGGTGAGGTTTCTCTTGTTTGGCCGTTTAAGGATTGTGTTTTAGAAGGTGGGATGACAAAAGAAGATCAAAAGAGAAATGAGATTTTCTTTAATGAGATTTTAGCAAAAGATGAAATTGACAGATTATTTGATGCGAAAGTCTTGACTAATTTTAAGAAATATACAGCAAAAGGAGAAGAAAAAGTTAAAGATTTTAATAGAGATAAAAAAGGAACAATAAAAGATAATCTGATAATCAAAGGAAATAATCTTTTAGCTTTGCATTCTTTAAAGAAAGAGTTTGCTGGAAAAGTTAAATTAATTTATATTGATGTTCCTTTCAATACAGAATTAGATAGTTTTTCTTATAACGATAATTTTACTCATTCTACTTGGTTAACTTTTATGAAAAATAGATTAGAAGTAGCAAAGGAACTCTTGGAAGATAATGGAACTATTTTTGTTCATTTAGATTGGCACGAATCGCATTATTGTAAATTACTACTAGATCAAATATTTGGAAGAAACAAATTAATAAATGAAATTATCTGGTGTTATGCAGGACCTGGATCTCCATTAATGAAGCAATTTAATAGGAAACACGATACAATTTTTTGGTATAGAAAAGGAGAGGAGTGGACTTTTAATAAAGATGAAATAAGAGTTCCATATAAAGATCCAAATCAATCACCTAGAAAAGCTTTTGGAGAGGATTGGACAGATGAAGATGTAAAAGAAATGAGAGAAAGAGGAAAAGTTCCAGAAGATTGGTGGGAATTTTCAGTTGCAGCAAGATTAAGGGTAGATGGTAAAAAAAGAACAGGATATTTAACAGAAAAACCCTTAAAATTAATGAAAAGAATAGTTAAATCTGCTTCTAATGAAGGAGATATTATTTTGGATTTTTTTGCAGGTGCGGGAACTACTGGATATGTAGCAAATGAATTAAAGAGGCAATTTATTTTGGTAGAACAATTAGAAGATACTCAAAAAAAATTAAAGAAAAGATTTGAGGAAACTAATTATATCTATTGTGAACTTCTAAAATACAATGAAGATGCTATTGATAAAATTCAAGATGCAAAAGACACAAAAACTCTTCTTAAAATTTGGGATGAGATGTGTGAACATTACTTCTTGAATTATGATGTAAAAATTAAAAAGTTTAATGAAAACAAGAAAGACTTTGAGAAATTAACATTAAAACAACAAAAAGACACTTTAGTAGAGATGCTCAATAAAAACCAGCTTTATGTAAATCTTTCAGAAATAGAAGATTCTCAGTTTAAGGTTTCTAAAGAAGATAAGGAACTTAATAAAAAATTCTATGGGGGAAAGTAAATGGGGCAGACTACTCTCGCAGGAAATAAAGACTGGCTATATGAAGATATCCTAAAAGAATTAGGAAGAGCAACCATAAGCCAGATTGAAATTACTAAAGAAATAAAAGATAATCTAAACCCAAACTTCCCATTAAGAGAATATCAAGAAAAAGCTTTCCAGATTTTTATTTCTTATTTTGAGCAATATCAAGAAAAGCCAATCCCAAGAGCAGTTTTATTTAACATGGCAACAGGTTCAGGTAAAACTTTAATAATGGCAGGATTGATAGATTATCTTTACAAAAAAGGTTATAATAACTTCTTATTCTTCGTAAACTCAAATAATATCATAGGAAAAACTAAAGAAAATTTCTTAGATCAAAGTTCAATAAAATATCTATTTAATCAAAAAATTGTTATTGATGGTAAACCTATCCTAATAAGAGAAGTAGATAATTTTGATTCTTCAAATAAGGATGAAATAAATATCTGTTTTACAACAATACAAAAACTTCATTCAGATATGCACAACGAAAAAGAAAATGCAGTTACATTTGATAGTTTCAAAGATAAAAGGATTGTTTTAATAGCAGACGAATCTCATCACGGACAAGTTCAAACTAAACAAAAAACAATAATAAATAAGCCAAATTGGGAAAATACAATTGAAGAAATTTTAAAAAAAGATAAACTAAGTTTACTCTTAGAATTTACAGCAACAATGGGGTTTGAAACTTATCCTGGCGTTAAAGAAAAATACCTAAAAAGATTATTATATAAATATGACTTGCCAAGTTTTCACCAAGAAGGTTTTTCTAAAGATATTGAATTATTCAGAGTAGATGGAGATAAGAAATATAGGATGCTTACAGCAGTTTTAGTAAATCAGTATAGACAAGATGTAGCTTCGAAATATGCAAAACAATTTCCCAACTCTCAAGGATTAAAGAATTTTAAGCCAGTAATTATGTTCAAGGCCACTAGTACTATTGATGAATCTAAACAAAATGAATTAGAGTT